>JBGTKR010000346.1:0-1757 GCA_041744535.1 Pyrinomonadaceae bacterium | reverse complement strand
TCTGCCGTAATTTATGAGATATGAAATATTTGACGGCGTAACATCTTTGCCGATGTGTTCGGATGCCCAGACGCTTGCTTGCTTGATGTTAAAGAGTGTTTCCATAAGTTAAAGTTTATCAATTGCTTTGGATTTTCTCCAGAAACCGTTTATCAGGCGATTTGATACGGGATTTAGTTTTTCAATTAAAATAAATTCTAGCAGAAGAATTTTTATTTTGTTAGAATACGATATACAGGAATAAAATTAAATGGAAACCGAATTATACATTCTAGGCACAAACTGGAT
Organism: Pyrinomonadaceae bacterium; assembly: GCA_041744535.1. Classification (GTDB taxonomy): domain Bacteria; phylum Acidobacteriota; class Blastocatellia; order Pyrinomonadales; family Pyrinomonadaceae; genus Aridibacter. Next base: position 1,469 of record JBGTKR010000346.1, on the reverse strand, counting down.
ATAAACCAAATTAAAATTTAGAGAGAAGAAAAATTATGAAATACACAATATTTTTGCTGTTAGCAGCATTCGTTTTTGTCGGCGGTTTGGATACCGTCAATGCTCAGGACAAGATGGAAAAGATGGACAAGAAAGAAATGTCTATGGATAAAAAAGAGATGTCTATGGACAAGAAAGAAGGGCTCAAGTTTCCCGGAATTCAAGCAAGCCCGACGGACATTTCTTATATGCGTGAGGGGCGGCAGGGTGCGGTTCACGCCAAAGTCATTTACAGCCGTCCGTATAAAAAAGACCGCGTGATCTTCGGCGAACTCGTTCCCTTCGGCAAAGTCTGGCGAACGGGAGCGGACGAAGCGACGGAAATTACTTTTTACAAAGACGTAAAATTTGGCGGAAAAGATGTTAAAGCCGGAACTTATGCAATGTTCACGATTCCGAACAAAGATTCGTGGGACATCATCTTAAACAAAGGTCTGCATCAATGGGGAGCATTTACTTATGACGACAAAATGGATGTTGTCAGAGTTAAAACAATGCCTAAAATGATGGACGATGAAATTGAAAATTTCTCGATAGTTTTTGACAACGGAAATATGGTTATGGCGTGGGATAAAACAATGGTCGCCGTTCCGGTTATGGTTAAATAGAAATTAGCGGTAATGAAAAACGGATAACGGATAATGGAAATTGAAGAAAAAACCCATAAAACACTAAATATCTGATTTTAAGTATTTTATGGGTTTTTCTATGCCGAGAAACATTTGCTTATCTGCTTAAATATGCTATTCCACTTCATTTATTTAAGATTTCAGATTTCAGATTTCAAATAAAAGCGTTATCTATTTTGAGATCTGAAATCTGAAATTTGGCGGATTACTTTATTTTACATCTCTTACTTATTCTTTTTTTCGCGTTTATTCGCGGGCAGACTATTCTTAATTTTCTTCCGCTTCGATTTTCTCTAAACCATTCATAAACGGACGCAGAATTTTTGGAATTTCGATGCTTCCGTCCGCTTGCTGATAATTTTCGAGAATTGCGATCCACGTTCTTCCGACTGCCAAACCCGAACCATTTATTGTATGTGCAAATTCGGGTTTTGCTCCGCCCGCACGTCGGAAACGTAAATTCATACGACGGGCTTGAAAATCGCCGAAATTCGAGCAGCTTGAGATTTCGCGGTAAGTTTTCTGCGACGGCAGCCAGACTTCGAGGTCATAAGTTTTGTGCGAACCGAAGCCGAGATCGCCTGTCGAAAGAATAACTTTGCGATACGGCAATTCGAGCATTTGCAGAATCGCTTCGGCGTTTACGGTTAATTTTTCGTGTTCATCTTCGGAATTTTCGGGTAGACAGTATTTGACCAATTCGACCTTTTCAAACTGATGCTGACGAATAAGCCCGCGTGTGTCGCGTCCGTAACTTCCGGCTTCCGAGCGAAAACAAGGCGTGTAAGCCGTCCATTTCAT
>JBGTKR010000345.1:0-6964 GCA_041744535.1 Pyrinomonadaceae bacterium | reverse complement strand
TTCGTTTTATCTTTTACATTATAATTTCAAATGTTCAAATACAAAATCCGCTAATAATAGTAAATATTGCCGGGAGGTCAAAGTTGCGTTTGTATCTTCCGGCTTGCCTCATTATGCGACAATTTCCCCACGGTTCTTACGATGTTTACTAATTAACTGCCTGCCATGCGTTTCTTCGATCTCGTCGAAGGTGCATACTCCGCTTTGAACAGTTGGAGTTTGGGACGGCGGCGAAATAACAGATAGTAGTTATCCAATGTTTTCAAGATGAATAAAGTGAATAATATTGTAAAGAAAACAGATTTTAGGAAACTTAATTTCAAAAATGGAATGGTATTTGGATAAAAAGTGGAGAGTATAAAAAAGCTAATTCTTAAAGCATTGTAAATGAACAGTTTAACTGATCATTAGAATCCTCCCGAGGGCATAGTTTTATAAACCGCTAAATCCTTTGTTTAGTTATAAATAATTGAATTTATTGGGTTTAGTCATTTTTGTTTTTTTTCCGCTATTCATACCAAAAGTGGAGAGTAAAATTTTTATTAACTTAGACATTTTGATAAAACTGTATGTTCCGCACAGATTCTGCAAATTTATAAATTTCGCTTGATTAATAACGCATATTTTTTATCAAAACGACATTGCGATTACGCGAACCGCGTGCGATTGCTAAACGATTTCCTTCGGCGTTTAGAGCAAAGTTAGCAATTTGAAATTCTTTGAAGTCGGTTAGTGGATTTGGTTTTGTGCCGTCGAGCGGTTGTGTCCAGACGTTTGAGGTTGTGCCGAGTGTGTTGACGAAAAAGATTTCGTCGCCCGTTTTGTTCCAGGCGAGTCCGGCTTGGAACTTTGTGGTCGAGGGGAGTTCAAAAGTCTTGCCCGGTTCGCCGCCTTCCGTTGATATAATGCCGATTTTCAGCGGTTTAGCTTTTTCGCGGATAAAATATGCGACCCGTTTATTATCGGGCGAAATTACCGGAGTGCTGGATTCGACATTTGTTAATTGAACTTCTTTACCGTCTTTGAGCGATTCTTTCCAGATTCTCAGTTTTCCGTCTTTTCTGCTCGTATAAAAAATCCAGTCTTCATTTGCCGAACCCAAAACGATTGCCGCGTCATTTCCTTTTACCACGCGACGCTTATTTTGTCCGTCGGAATCCATTTGAAAAAAGCTGAATCCGGGTGTAACCACTTTTAAATAATTTATTAAACTGCTTCCCGAAGCGAGCGTCGGCATAACTTTTCCGACTTTATAATCATTTGTCAGAGGCTTCGGATTTTTGCCGTCCGCATCCATCCGCCAGATATTTTGAGCTCCGCCTTCGCTCGTAACATAGACGATCTTGCCGTCCTTTGTCCAAGAAAGTCCGTGTTCACCGTCATCTGCTCCGGTTTTTGAATTTATTCCAACCGCACTCTTAAAATCATCTGCGGGAGTCAGCCAGATGCCCATCGTGTATTCACGCTGAACCGCAACCAACGTCTGATTATCCGCCGTCAAGCTGAAATCTTCGTAGCTTGAAAGATCGTTGGTTACATTCTGCACTTCGCCGCTTGGGAAAGCAGCGTAACGCAATTGATAAAGCATTCCCATATCCGCCGCAAGAAGCGAGAAAATCAAACCTTTTCCATTATTTACCCACGCCGTCTGACTGATCCGCAGTAGTTTTTCCGCCTTCAAAGGAATTTGCTTTTCCTCGCCCGTTTCAACATCAATCACCGCAACTCCGGCGGCGTAACTTTCACCGAAAATCATTGTCGGAGAGGCGATCAATTTCCCGTCGGGTGACCACGAAACCGCATCGGTATAGGCTTTCGGGGATTTACGGGTTATCAAAACACGCTCATTTTTTCCATCATCATCGGCAATAATTATCGAAAATTTGCCGTCCTCACTTCGCACGAAAGCGATATTTTTTCCGTCGGGCGAAAAGGAAATTTGGCTGCTTACATCTGAAATAATTTTCTGCTGATTGCGTCCGAGTGTTGTTAATTTAAAAAGCGAATCGGGCTGATTTTCGCCGTCAGTTCCGACAAAGTATATAAAATCTCCGTCGGGAGAAAATTTCAGATAATCATATTTTGTTTCTTTTGGCGTATCAAGTTTTGTATCGCCCGCACTTGCGGTTTGCCGCAGCCAAAGGCTGTGTTCACCGTCAACATTTTTTGCGTAAGCGATATATTTTCCGTCGGGCGAAATGGCAGCGGCATTGGTTAAACCGTGAGCAGTTAAAACATCCATTTTTATTGATTGAAAATTGCTTGCCCTCGTCGAACTTTGCGGCTCACTAAAATACATCCAATAAACGCCGAATGCCAAGCCTAAAATAAGAAGCGGTGCAACCAGCCAAGCTGGTGATAATTTTGATTTTGAAACTACTTCGTCATTTGATTTAGTTGTTTGAGCAGTTTTGTCAGGATTCGTCGGCGAAACTTTTTTTTCTGTAAAGCCATAATCGAAGGAAGCCGTATCGGGATCGTTTGCAAGTGTTTTCAGATCGTTGCGAAATTCGTAAAATGTTTGATAACGCACGTCGCGGTCTTTTTCCAGAGCGTGTTTAACGATCTGATCTAAGGCAACTGGAATTTCATCATTTAATTCACTCAGAGGCGGCAAAGTTTTGTGAATCATCGCGTTATAAACTGCCGCATCGCTCGCACCTCCGAATGGGACTTTTCCCGAAAGCATTTCGTAAAGCACCACGCCGAAGCTGAAAATATCGGTCCGTGCGTCAATTTTTTCGCCGAGTGCCTGTTCAGGCGACATATAATTGATCGTTCCCATCACGCGGTGCGGTGCGGTAAGTTCGCGTGTGATCGAATCGCCTGAACTCTGTGCGGTCAACTTTGCCAAACCGAAATCAAGGATTTTAACTAATCCGTCCTTGCGAATCATAATGTTTGCGGGTTTGAGGTCGCGGTGAATAATGCCAAGTGAGTGTGCCGATTCTAATGCTCCCGTGATTTGGATAGCGATCTTAACGGCTTCCTGCCAACTCAGAGGTTTATTTGCAATTCTTTCGCCGAGAGTTTGCCCGTCAATAAATTCGGTCGCAATAAAGTTTATGTCTTCGCTATCTTCGATCTCATAAATCGTAATAATATTCGGATGATTAAGTGCGGAAATAGCTCTGGCTTCTTTTTCAAAACGCTTTTTGCGATCATTATCGGCAGAAAATTCCGGCGACAATAATTTCAGAGCGACCTTGCGGCGGAGTTTTGTATCTTCCGCCAAGTAAACTTCGCCCATTCCGCCTTTGCCTAGAAGTTCGATGATTTTATAGTGCCGAATCTTTTTGCCGATTAAGTCTTCGTAACTATTTACATCAGCAAACATCTCGGCGGCAAGCAATTCGGCAGGCGTTTTCAGAAGATCATCGGAAGTTTTCTTAAAGGAAAGTAAGGATTCAACTTCACGGCATAAGTCTTCATCCTCACCGCATCGTTCTGCAACAAAAGATTTGCGTTCATCGGCTGGAATTTCCAATGCGGCGTGATAGATTTCTTCGATTTGTTTTAACTTTTCAGCATTCATCAGGGGAACTTATGCAGCTATTACTAAATTAGATATTCCCCCTTGAATGTCCAGACTATAACGCAGTTAGCCTTGATTTGCCAACTCTCGCAGAAGCCACGTTTTGGCAAAATTCCAATCACGATTAACCGTTTCTTTTGAAATATTTAAGACCTTCGCAATCTCTTTTACTTTTAAGCCGCCGAAAAACTTCATTTCGACCACACGAACTTTTCGCTCATCCAAATCTCCCAAACGATCTAACGCATCATCAAGTGCGATGATCTCTTTCGGATCTGAAGACGAAACCGCCGCACCTTCGGTAAATGTTACACGATTCTGCCAACCGCCGCGTTTTTGACGGCTTTTTGATTTCGCATAATCAACCAGAATATGCCGCATCGCTTTTGCCGCCACACCGAAAAAATGCTCCCGATTTTGCCAATTCTGCTCCTTGCTTCCGGCAAGTTTGACATAGGTTTCGTGAATTAATTCGGTCGCTTGAAAAGTGTGTCCCGCAGGCTGTTTGCTCATATACCGCCCAGCCATCTGACGCAATTCGCCATAGACAAGCGGCATCAACTGCTCGAGTGCGTATTCGTCGCCTTTGCTCCAATCAATCAGCAGAATTGTAATCTGGTGCGAATTTTCATTTTCCATAGATTCTATAAGGTTGAAACTCTCAAAGATTATACATCAATAAAGTAAAAATAAAAAAACTTTTGATGACAATGACAGTTTTTTGACCGAAATGTCGTTTAGGTAAATAGAGGAACAAAATTTAATAAAAATGTTTCTTGAAATGAGTAAGTAAAAATTTAAAACAAAAAATGAGGAGAATAAAAAAATGAAAGAACAAGAAAACACAAAAGTAGCAGAACAATTATACGAAACATTCAACAGCGGAGATGTCGAAGGTTTTTTGAATTTATTTTCGGAAGACGCAAGTTGGGATTCGCCGGATATGGAAAATGTGCCGCTCGAAACAACATTTACCGGACGCGACAATATCGGCAAGTTTCTTACGGAAATAGACGAATACGAAGAATTTCTAAAAATCGAGCCGAGAGAATTTATTGCTCAAGGCAAAAGAGTTGTAGTTTTAGGAGAATTGCAAGTCCGATCAAAAATTACGGATAAACAATACAATTCGGGTTTTGTTCACATTATCGAAGTCAAAAACGGAAAAGCTATCAGCTTTTTAGAATATTTTGACAATGCTGCCGCCGGTAAAGCACATACTGCGACGAAAGCCGCGTAAATAATTTTTTGAAAGGAGTTCAACATCAGCCGTCGAAGACGGTGACATATTTGTAGCCCACGGTGCAAACCGTGGGAACAGATTCAAGCAGAACTCGAGTGGTTAAAAACCACGGCATATATTTTTTATGTCGCCATTTTCAATGGCTTTATCAAATCAACGCATTTTCCACACGGTTTGCACCGTGGGCTACAAATACATCGTCGTTTTCAACGGCTGAAAATCAAACTTCCTATCACGAAAATATTAAAAATGGAGAAAAAATAAATGAGTCAGAAGAATGAAAATGGAAAAAGATTAGATGGAAAAGTTGCGATCATTACGGGAGCGACGGGCGGAATTGGCGAGGCGACGGCGAAACGGTTTCTTGCGGAAGGTGCGAGCGTGATGCTTGTCGGGCGTTCGGCGGAGAAATTAAAAGAAACACGCGGGCGGCTTTCGGGTTTTGAGAAACTGGCGGATTTTGTCGCTGATGCAACGGACGAAGCGGCGACGAAGGCTTCGGTTGAAGCGACGATTGAAGCGTTTGGCGGTTTGGACATTGTCGTGGCAAATGCCGGAATGGAAGGCAATTTTGCACCGATTGACGCTTTGACGATGGAAGAATTTGAGAGCGTTCTGCGGACAAATGTGATCGGAGTTTGGCTGTCATTAAAATACGCCGTCGAGCCGATGAAAAAACGCGGCGGCGGTTCGATGATCGCTCTTTCGTCAATCGCCGGAATGATCGGATTTCCGACGATGGCACCATATATCGCCAGCAAACACGCGGTTTTCGGAATGGTCAAAACGGCGGCACTCGAATTAGCGGAAACGGGAGTTCGCGTCAACGCCATCGGTCCGGGTCCGATAGATAATCGGATGATGAGTTCGCTCGAATCGCAATTTAACCCCGAAGATCAAGCGGCGGCACACGAATTCGTTTTATCAACCGTCCCGATGAAACGCTACGGCACGAATGAAGAAGTCGCCAATCTCGCATTATTTTTAGCAAGCGACGAATCGAGTTTCTGCACCGGCGGAATTAATATGATTGACGGTGGCTGGATTGCTCAATAAATGTATAGAAAAGAAAGGAGAAATTTATGAATAAATTACCGAAAGCACGCGGAAATAATATCGTCGTGCAGGAATTAAAAGATGAAACTTTAATTTATGACTTAAAGGAAAATAAAGCGTTTTGTTTGAATGAAACGGCGGGAATTGTTTTTAGTGCCTGTAACGGCAGAACGGATTTTGATGAATTGAAAAAGCAAAGCGGATTCAGTGACGACTTGATTTATCTGACGTTGGATGAATTAAAACGACAGGGATTAATCGAAGATGAATATCATTCGCCGTTTGCGGGGATGAAACGACGCGAAGTAATTCGGAAGATTGGATTTGCTTCGATGATTGCTTTGCCTTTGATTACGGGACTGGTCGCACCGACGGCAGCAATGGCGGCATCGGGAACGGCGGGAACTGCAGGAGCCTGCACATCATCCGCCCAGTGTCAGCCGGGATTAACCTGTACATCCTGTAGTGGCGGCAGTTGCGGTACCGGTCGTCAGGCTTGCTGTATTCCCGGTAGTTCAGTCGGTCCGGGTGGCATTGTGAATGCAACCGGAACAGCAGTTACCTGTGCAGTCAATGCTCGAGCACAATGTTGCAGCGGAATGACATCGGGCGGAGGACTTAACTGCTCTACTACCCCCTGTACCTGCGGATCTATCTGTGCTTGATAAATGAGGTCAAAGCAATGAAAAAAATAATAATGATTTTGATGATTGCCGTCGGCGTATCAGCGATTACTTTCGGTCAACGTGGCTCGGCGTGAAAGAACTGGCTCTGCCGGAATTTATGATCGAGATCGAACTCGAAGCTCATAAATCGAAATAAAGGATAACAAAAACAATGACAACAGTAATTATGTTCCACGAAGTCGAAAATGGCGAAAGTTGGGCAAATGCTTGGAGAGAAGGTGCGGGAAGCCGCCACGAGATGTTTAACAAGGTCGGAGCAAAGTGTCGAACCTTTCGAGATCCGAACAACCATAATTCGTCAGGTAGGGCTTTCCTATAAAAAAATTATGACAAGGAAGTAAATGTTATTATCTCCAATAGAAATTGTTAAAAAGGAGGTAACATTTATGCAACCTTGTCAAAATGATAATAGGACTTTATTTGACAAACTTCAAAATGCCGAAG
>JBGTKR010000344.1:0-1516 GCA_041744535.1 Pyrinomonadaceae bacterium | reverse complement strand
ATATTCTGAACCTGCTCGCGTATCTTTTCAATTTCGGCTTTGATAATCAAAGCTGCTTCCTTGATTATCAGATTCTGCGTTTTTGAAGCGATTGTATTTGCTTCACGGTTAAATTCCTGCGTCAAAAAATCCAACCTTTTTCCGATTGCATCATCTTCTTTGATGATCGAATGAAACTGTTCGATATGACTTTTTAAGCGGATGATTTCTTCGGAAATATCGCTTTTATCGGCGATGTAGGCGACTTCCTGAGCAAGTCTGGCTTGGTCAATTTCGATCTGCGAATCGGATTTTGAAAGCAGTTTTTCGATCTTTTTGTTTAACCGCTCAAAATATTCCTCCGAAACATTTTCGACCTCTTTTTCAATGATCGGCAGTTGATTTTCGATATTTTGCAGAAGTGTTTCGAGATCGTTCTTTAAAGATTCGCCCTCGACTTCACGCATTTTTTCCATTTCGTCCAAAGCATCCGACACGGCTTTTACTACGCCTTCGGCAAAATCTTCGCTCAGATCATCTTTTTTCGTCCGCAGTGCATCGGGCAGACGGGCGATATAATTCATATCCGGTTCGCCAACGAGTCCGAATTCTTTCTGCATTTCCTTTAACGCCGTAATGTAGCCTGAAATTAAAGGCTTATTTAATTCATAAGCGACATCGCTTGTTTTTTCATAGTCCAAAAAAACATCAACCCGTCCGCGTGAGAGCCGTTTTGAGATCAGATTTTTCAGATCGGATTCAAGCGGCTGCAGTTCGCTTGAAAGTCTTAAATTTACGTCTAAAAATCGGTTATTAACTGTTTTTATTTCAGCGGAAACGATGAAATTTTCTCCGCTTGCTTCGCCGCGTCCGAATCCCGTCATTGATTTCATATTTTTGTTTATGCTTCTAAAATTTCTTCTTCCGAAAATTGTAACTCGTAAAGTTTTTTGTAAGTTCCGTTTTTTGATAAAAGTTCGTCGTGAGTTCCTGTTTCGATAATTTCGCCGTTTTTCAAAACGATTATTTTATCGGCTTTACGGACGGTTGAAAGTCTGTGTGCGATGACGATCGAGGTGCGGTTTTTCATCAAGTTTGAGAGTGCTTTTTTGACAAATCTTTCGCTTTCCGTGTCGAGTGCCGAGGTTGCTTCGTCCAGAATCAAAACCGGAGCATCAACAATTATCGCTCTCGCAATCGCAACTCGCTGCCGCTGTCCGCCGGAGAGAAAAGTTCCGCGTTCACCGACCGGAGTATCGTATTTTTCGGGCAGTTCTTCGATAAATTTATCGGCAAAAGCGATCTCCGCCGCCCGCCGTATTTCTTCATCGGAAGCATCGGGTTTCCCATAGGAAATGTTGTAACGGATCGTGTCGTTAAACAAAACCGTTTCCTGCGTAACGAGTGCGAATTGCTTTTTCAAACTCAGAAGCTCGGCATCCCGCAGATCGGTTTTGTCCCAAAATATTGCACCTGTCGTCGGATCGTAAAGCCTCTGAATTAATTTTATCAAACTCGATTTTCCACCGCCGCTTTC
>JBGTKR010000343.1:0-2784 GCA_041744535.1 Pyrinomonadaceae bacterium | reverse complement strand
TTTTATCGTGATGCCGCGGACGTTTGAAAAATATAATGTTAAAGCGGGAATAAACGTGCCGAATAAGGATTATTGGCTCGCACCCGAAAGACGTGATTATTTTTACAGTTATTTCCGCGAATCATTCGGCTGGTTCGGCGTTGCGACTTTGGTTTTGCTTGTCGGAACAATGCAATTGACATTTGCCGCAAATTTGCAGGCGAATCCCGTTCTGGATGAAAGGAAGTTTTGGATATTATTTATCGGATATTTATTATTTACGACAATCTGGACAATCGGATTTTATCGGAAATTCAGCAAGATCGAGTAGGAGTAAAATAATGGAAAAGACAATTAAATTAGAAATACCGGAAAGTCAGGCTAAGAAATTTGAAAGTTTGTTGGATAAAACTTTAGAGATTTTAAATCGCTTGGAAGTTGAAGCACCTAAAAGGGATAAAAGAAAAAAGTTTTTGCAGAAAAATATAGATAAAAACATTGCGGAAACTCAAAAGAATATGTCGGAGATTGACAAAACACTAAAAGAATTTGCTCAAAGATAGACACATCGGACGAAAAATACAATGTTTGATAAACTTATTGAAACCACAATAAAGATTTTTACGCTTAGTGTTAAAGTCGAGCATCACGACAAGGATATTGAAAGATTAACAGCTAGAATTGACAAGTTATCGGAAATGGTTAATGACCAATCTGCAAAAATAAAACTTTTACTTTATGCTGTTCAAAATGAAAGCGATAAGACGAAAATGTGGGTTGAAAAAGAATTGGCGAAATTTGAACGTCGTCTTCCGAGTGGAAAGGATTTGAAAAATGATGAAAAATAAATTAGCGATTTTACTTGTTTTGATTTTTGCATTTACTTCAATAAATGCTCAAGTCGGCTCACGCAAGCCTACGCCGACACGCGAACCGAAAGGCGTGATGGACAAAAAGCCGGATTCGGCTAAACGCTCTTTGCCGAAAATTAGTTCGCGGACGGATTTTGACGTAATGGCAAGGGTTTATCATCAGAAAACTTCCTATGCCCTGCCGCACGCAATGTTTATCATTGACCGCAAGAACGGCAACAAAATTTATTACGTCAATTCGCAAAAATACCGTTTTCATAAAGACTTTTTGATCGGAAATTATCTTGTCTTAAAAGGACAGAATCTTTTTGAGGATATATATATCAAAGAAAATCGTCGTTTTATCGTCGGCACGATTGCTTGGCAAAAAACGGTTGATAAATTTACATTTGAATTCTGGGAAGGCGATCTGATTCCCGCCGACCAGATAAAAACTACTTACGATGTCATCAACAAAACATTTTATGAGAAAGTTTATTTTAAGCCGAATTCGACTCGCCACGATGAATTAAGTGCTGATTTGGTACTTGAGCGGGTTACATCGGATGAGATTTCGCAAAATCAAGAATATGTGGCATTAAATACTGCCAGAGGAGTCGGACGAATTCATATTATTGACGACATAAATGATGACACGGTGGAAATCGGATATAACGAAATTCTCGTCTTAAATGAAGTGCCGATTAGTCTTCCGCCGGTTGCCGGAATAATTATTACGAAACCTTCCACGCCGCTTTCGCATATAAATCTGCTTGCCAAAGGTTGGGGAATTCCGAATGCTTATATTAAAGATGCGGATAAACTTTTGAAAGAATTTGATACTTTTACGGTTGAATTCAAAACGAATTTAACGAATTACGAGATTAAAATCGCTGACAAAAAAATTCTCGATGAATGGCAGGCTAAAAGAGAAAAAGAAGGAAAGATTTTTAAATCTCCGCCTTCAAATTTGAAAGTTACAAAACTCGCGGCACTTAAAGAAATCCGTGCTAAAGACAGCATAGTTTACGGGGCAAAAGCGGCGAATTTGGGTGAGGTCGCCAATGCGAACATTAGAAATATTGATGTTCCGGCAGGTTTTGCAATTCCGTTTAATTTTTATAATGAATTTATGAAAGCCAACGCTTTTGATGAAAAGATTTTTGATTTTCAATACGATTTGGATTTTGTTCACAATCCGAGAATTCGCCGACAGAAATTAGAGGAATTCCGCTCCGAAATTCAGAAGGGAAAGTTCGACGAGCAATTAAAAACGGAAATTATCAACAAATGGAAAACCGTAACGGGCGGCAAAGGCGTTTTTGTTCGCAGTTCTTCAAACGCGGAAGATATGCCGAATTTCAGCGGGGCGGGACTTTACGAAACCGTTCCGAATGTAACCGAAGAAGACAAAATTATCGAAGCGGTCAAAACTGTCTGGGCTTCGCTTTGGAATTTTGAAGCGTATGAAGCGAGAGAACGCAATTTTATCAAACACGACGGAACATATATGGGCGTGCTTTTACAAGTTGGCGTAGATACGGACAGTTCGGGCGTGATGATTACTACCGATCCTTTTGACAAGGACAATAAAGGATCAATCTATATTAGTGCCAAACGCGGACTCGGAATAAAAGTTGTCGAAGGCAAGAAAATCGCCGAACAGATTCTTTATTCTAAAAAATCAAACGCCGTGCAGGTTTTAACCCGTTCGGGCGAAGATTCAATTTTAGCTTTTGACGAAAACGGCGGTGTCAAAGAATTTCCGCTTTCCGGCGAACGTGCGGTTTTAAATGATGAAGTCGCCCGCCGTCTGGTTTTGGTCGGAAATAAAATAAAAACTATCTTCGGCGGCAAAACCGAGCAGGATATTGAATGGGGTTACAAAAACGGGCAAATCTACATTTTCCAATCGCGTCCGTTTATTGATAATTAAGTTTTTCCTGCATAATGA
>JBGTKR010000342.1:0-3612 GCA_041744535.1 Pyrinomonadaceae bacterium | reverse complement strand
TTCAACGATAAATTAAATTTTCAGTTGCAAAATAAATTGTAGGGGCAGGTCTTGTGCCTGCCCAATGAGCGAAGCGAAAAATTGTTTAGCAATCTACGTTTGTTTTCACCGTTCGGCTCATTGGGCAAGGACAAGCCGTTGTCCCTACAATTTATTTTGCGATTCTGATTTGAATTGAAATTTCTAGTTTTCAATATTTCTTTCCTTAAATGCCTGCACCGCTTCCGTTGCTCCGGCGTGCATAATTTCGGGTTTGTGATATTTCCAGAAATGCTCGAATTCTTCTTCGGTCATATCGCCTTTTTCCTGTCTGTGCTTATTTTTCAGAAAAGTTTCGCACCATTCACGAATTTCCGTATTTTTATTCAACGCGGTTCTCGCTCCGTGCATCATATTATCTCGCTGTTCCATTATCTTCGCTCCTTGTGATAAGTTTTATATAAGAACATTTTCGCAAGTTTTGCGTAATAATTAAAATTCAGATTTTCATTTGGGAGTTTATTTAGTGAAAAAAATCTATCTATCAACGCTTTTAGTTCTTTCGTTCTTCTCGAGTTTTACATTTGCACAAGTAAAAAGTTCACCCGTTGTATCAAACGCCGAAGTCAAACAGGCTTTGGAAGTTCCGTTCGTGAATAAAACTCTGGCAAACGGTTTGGAAGTAATTGTCCTGCCGGATAAATCAGTTCCGCTCGTTACGGTGGAAATTGCCGTCCGCAACGGTTCATTTACCGAACCGCTCGAATTTAACGGTTTGTCGCATCTTTATGAGCATATGTTCTTTAAGCCGAACAAAGCGATCTCGATTTATCGGTGCGAAAGTTATGCGGCAAATGCCCAAAATAATCCGGGATATATGCGTGTATTTCAAACTGAAAATTGCGGCGAAACGCTAAAACTCAAGAAATTGATCGGAAATGTAGGCTACTTAGGCGACATCGGGCAGATGGGAATTACTTACAACGGAACAACCCGCGAAGAGGTCGTTAATTATTATTTTACGACGACGAGTCCTTTTGTTTCGACGGCGATCAAATTTATTAGTGATGCGATTCGTTTTCCGAATTTTAATAAGGACGAACTGGAACAGGAAAAGAAAGTCGTCATCGGCGAAATTGACCGCAATGAATCGAATCCGTATTTTTATCTGAATAACGCCTTGCAGGACAAACTTTATTACAAATATCCGACCCGCAAAAAACCGCTCGGCACACGCGAAACGGTTTTGTCGGCGACGGTTCAGAAAATGGAAACGATTCAAAACCGCTATTACGTTCCGAATAATTCGGCATTGATCGTTACGGGCGATGTTGATCCGGCGGAAGTTTTCAAACTTGCCGAACAAAATCTCGGCGGCTGGGAAAAACGTGCGGTTGATCCGTTCAAGGAATTTCCGATTGTTGACCATCCGCCTTTGACAAAAAGCGAAGGCGAGATTGTTACACAACCCGTCAATATCGTTCTGACGCAAGTCGGCTGGCACGGACCTTCAATCGGCAAGGACGATGCGGCAACCTATTCGGCGGACGTTTTTTCGTATATTCTCGGTCAACCCGATTCAAAATTCCAACGTGCTTTGGTGGATTCCGGTTTGGCGGTAACGGCGGATGTCAGCTATTACACGCAGCGAAATGTCGGACCGATAACCTTGACGCTCGTAACTTCACCCGACAAGGCAAAACAAGCATTAAAAGTCGCTTACGAGCAAATCGCCCAATTTGATAAACCGAACTATTACAGCGATCAGGAACTTGAAAATGCAAAAACTCTGCTCGAATCAAGGGATTTGTTTGAACGCGAAAAACCAAGCACGTATTCGCACACACTCGGTTTTTGGTGGTCGTCAACCGGAATAGATTATTTTCGCGGTTATCACAAAAACTTACGTGCCGTGTCGCGTGGTGAAATTAATCGCTACGTCCGAACTTATATGCAGGGCAAACCGCACATCGGTGTCGCACTCATTTCAAAGGAAGCTCAATCAACTGCAAAATTAACGGAAGCAGATTTAATAGGAAAGTAAATTATGAAAATAGTGGTAAATGGTAAGTGGTTAGTGGTAAGTAAGTTTGTTTTGTCGGCGTTTGTTTTATTGTCATTTGTTTTAACGGGTTTTGGGCAGTTTGCTCAGGATAAAGTTGATGTTTCCGATCAGATCGCACTTGTTTCGGAATTTGATGTCAACGGGTTAAAGGTGATCGTTAAACGCCGTCCGTCCGCCGCGACGGTTGCCGCCGGACTTTTTGTGCGGGGCGGAGCGAGAAATATTTCGGATAAAAATGCGGGTGTCGAATATTTTATGCTCGATGCCGCCACCGAAGGAAGCAAGATGTTTCCGCGAGAAGCGATTCGCCGCCAACTTGCCAGCACGGGAAGCGGAATCGGAGCCGGCGTCGCCAATGATTACAGCATTTTAACATTCGGTTCGACACTCGAACATTTTGATAAAACGTGGGAAATCTTTGCGGATGTGGCGATGAATCCGACCTTTCAAACAGACGATGTTGAACGCACACGCGAAAAACTTCTGACATCTTTAAGGGATGACGAAGACGAGGCGGACGACTTTTTGCAGGTTTTGCAGGACAGAGTGATCTATGCAAATCATCCGTATTTCAACAATGTTCGCGGAACGCTTGCAACAATACAAAACTTTACGCCGAATCAATTAAAAGCCTATCACCAAGCGACAATGCAGACTTCAAAACTTCTGCTGGTCATCGTTGGCGATCTGAGTGCGGCAGATGTGAAGAAAAAGGTCGAAGCAACGCTCGGAAAACTACCGCGTGGAAATTACAAGGAAGCGGTATTTCCCGCACTCGATTTTTCAAAAGCGACATTGGAAGTTTCGCCGCGAACTCTGCCGACAAATTATATTCAGGGAGTTTTCAATGCACCTTCTTTAAATAATCCCGACTATTACGCGATGCGTGTGGCGATCACGATTTTGCGGAATCGTCTGTTTGAAGAAGTCCGCGAAAGACGGCAATTATCCTATGCTCCGAGTGCGAGTTTGAATGAACTTTCGGCAAATACCGGAAACATATATGTTACGGCGGTTGACGCAAATCAGACGATCAGCGTAATGCTCGATGAAATTAAAAAACTGCGGATGCAGCCCGTCAACGAAGGCGAAATTTCCGGTGTAGCGGGACAGTTTTTGACCACATATTATCTGGATCAGGAAACAAACGCGGCTCAAGCCGCAGAACTTGCCAAATACGAATTGATCGGCGGCGGCTGGCGAAATTCGTTTGAATTCTTAAATCGCCTCGTGGACGTTACGCCGCAAAGAGTCCAAGCGGTTTCGCAAAAGTATATGAAAAATCTGAGATTTATCGTCGTCGGAAATCCCGTTGCGATCAACAAGGAAATATTTTTGCAAAGTTTGGAGTAGGATATTTAGAAATAAGCAGATGGTATTTGCAGTAATACCAAGTTGCGTAAAAAAGGTGAAACGAAAACTCCCATCCTTTCAAAGGAGGGGTGGCAGTCGCTTCGACTGACGGGGTGGTTGTCTTCTACGCAGATTTCATAGATTGATTTTTTGAGGGTGTAAAAAATCTGTGTAAATGAGTTTGTGCCGAATCCGTTCAGCGGCACTCTTCCCTC
>JBGTKR010000341.1:0-7400 GCA_041744535.1 Pyrinomonadaceae bacterium | reverse complement strand
GTTACCGTCGGACTGCAAATTCCGCAGCCGTCGTCAACGCCAACCGTAACCGTATATGTTCCGGGTTGAACGCCGCTCAAGTCCCAACTGACATTCGCACCTTGTCCGACGATGCGTCCGCCTGAAACCGTATAGCTATAGGTCAGAACGTCATTTTCGGGATCGGTAGCATTTGTCCCCAAACTAACCGTTTGGTCATCGGGACAGGTTTCGCCTTCGACCGGACGAAGTCCGGCAGGACACGGAAGTTTAACCGTCGAGTTGCCGACATCAACCGAATTGATAACCGCCGGTTGATTTAAGATTTCCGCCTGACGCAAATTACGTCTTCCGATGAAGAACTGTGCGATAAAGCCGTGCGGATCGCTGGATGTTCTGAATCCGGGCGGCACACCTGTAAATGTTGTAGCAAGATTTGCATTTGCATTATTGCCGACAATATTTACTGTCGTAGCACCATTGGAATCGCTGAAGTAATCACTATCCTGCTGATTGGCATGATAACGATACGCAAAACTCAATCCGAAATATCGTTTCGGGAAGATACGAACACCGGCTAATCCGTCAATCGGATCGTTTTCAAAGGCATTCGGTGTTCTTCCGCCGACGTATAGCAGTGAACGAATTTCCAAAATCGGTTGAAAATACTTATTAACCGGGAAATCAACACCGATTGCGGCAATTAACTCGTCCCCGCGGTCTAATAATGTAACATCACCACCACCGAAAGCATCGGATTTAACACTTGAATTATAAATGTAACCGACATTAGCGGAAACATTTACCCATTTTCTCAAACGTGCATCTGCAAATCCGATAAGACCGATGTCGCCACGATTATTAAAGAAATTCGCACCGCCGCCGCCCGGACTTGCTCCGCGTTGTAGTTGATTAAACCCGCCGGCATCACCTGCATCATCAGCATAAAACCGATAGAACGGAATAATACCAAGACCAACCGGATTGTTAGGTCCGGTAAAACGAATTTTTGCACCAACCGTAAAAGTGCTGAATGCCGATTCGCCGTAGGTGCGACCGATAAACGGTGCATCGGGCAAATAACTCGGTGCTAATGCAAATACCGTCGGTGCTTGCTGTCCTCTGCCGATACCCTGAAAACCAGGTCCCAAAGTAGTTGTTTGCAGAACTACGCCCGGCAAAATGCCGCCGTAAACCGAACCGATACCGGGGAACAGATCAGCTCCGCTGCCGCCGGTTCGCGGTGTGCCTAAAGTTAATGATCCAAACGGTGCTCCAAAAGTATTTTGGAATATCTGTCTGCATTGAGCCTGATCAGTTGCAGTAAGCAAAGCAGAATTACAATTGAAACCAAAAGTCCCGGCATTTCCGCCGACAAACGGAAACTGTGAAAAGAACTGGTTTCCCGTCGGTCTGAATACGGCTGAATTAGCAGTAGTACCGCCCGTTCCTAAAACGATGGCGGCTCTGTTGCCAAACGTAGCATTGGGCAAATAAAAACTGGAAAGATTTCCCGGTGAATTTACTTTGACTCCCCGATACGCATCGGTGTTGAAGAAAAGTTCCAGATGGTCACTTAAGCCGATCTGGAAACTTACAGGAACTTCAACAATATCAACATCACCCGGATCCCGGTCATAGTTGCTGTATGCCACACTAAAAGTGAACTCACCTTTTCTCAAGGTTTGTCCGTCATAAACTGTAAAAAGCCCTGTCGGACCGCCCACGGGTCCGCCTGTTCCCACAGTCGGGGCTATGTTTCTCGGATCTTTCTCCGATCTTAATGTTTGAGCTGACACTGTAAATATAAGTGCCAAAATAGTAAGCGAAATTATAAACGCTTTTTTCGCGAGTTTCATCACATTCCTCCGCCGAAAATATTAAATTAGATTTTAAAATTCAAAAAAGTAGCTAACTAGGAAAAAGATATTAACATAAGTCTTTTCAATAAGCTACAAAATTATTGCTGTTTTAGAAATATACTCAAAATAAACTGCATTGTGAGATTTATTCTAAAAATAAATCAAAAACATTTGATTTTTACAAAGTTATAAGGGAGTTAAGAAAAAAAGTCAATTATAGCCACAACTCCCTATAACCATAGACAATACTTTAGTTCGGCTATAAAATCAAGCATTAATAACTAATTAACTCAAATAAACACAAAAATTTGATAATTATTATTAGACAGCCTTACCGATACTTATATTTTCCTGTTAAATTTCCGTTAAAACTTCATTCATTGCACCGCTTCTGAAACCCTCTAAATCCAATGTAATATAGTTAAAACCGATTTGACGAAATTTTGCCGCCAGCAGATTCGTCATCTCTATATTTAAAGCCTTTTCGAGTTCCTTCGGAGAAATTTCCAACCGCACCAGTTCATTATGATAGCGAACCCGAAATTCTTCAAACCCCAGATTCCGCAGAATTTCCTCGCCTTTCTCGATCTTGCCCAACTTTTTAATAGTAACCGGAATTCCGTATTGAATTCTCGATGCCAGACACGGACTTGCGGGTTTATCCCAGGTTTCCAGTTTTTGCTTTCGGCTTAAAATGCGTATCTCATCTTTTGTAAATCCTATTTCGCTTAAAGGACTTTTAACTTTATTTTCCCGTGCGGCGGCACTTCCGGGACGAAAATCCTTTAAATCATCGGCGTTTGCTCCGTCCAACACAAAATTTATGTTATTTTCTTCGGCGATTTCCGATAACTTCGTGTAAAGTTCGGTTTTGCAGAAATAACAGCGATTTGTCGGATTTGCTCGATAATCGGGATTTTCCAATTCATTCGTGTCTATTATTATATGATTAAAATTAAAGTTCAGGGCGATCTTCTCAGCTTCCTGCAATTGTTTTTTGGAAACGCTCGGAGATTTTCCGGTGATACAAAGTGCATTTTCGCCCAATTCCTGCGTAGCGATCAAAGCCAGATATGAACTGTCCACGCCGCCGGAAAATGCAACCAACACCGAGTTCATCCGACGCATCATAGAACGGAGCACCCGTTCTTTTTGCGGTATTTCCGTTTTTATTTGAATTGCCGATTTTTTTATGGTTTTTGCTGAAAACATATTTTTGTTTTGATTAAACACCATTTTATATTAGCAAACGGTTCGTAAGCAACTTTTGGAACAAATAAGATTTTCAAAAGATTTTTATAGACGGTGTTTACTTAGTCGTGCTAATATTTTCTACACACATTTTAAAGTTAAATTACTTTCAATGAATCGTTTTATCTATTTTTCTAAATTCTCCATATATTTAACAACTGCAATTTTGCTGTTTGCTTTTTTCGTTCATCCTTTAAATGTAAATGCTCAGGATGAGGAAGAATTTTCGCAGGAAGAATTCTCGCAGGATGCAAATATTCAAAATGATCCGATAGAACTTTTTAACAAAGCACAGGCGGCTCACGCCAAAGGTGAATTTCAGACGGCGGTTAAATTTTATCGTGAAGCAATCAACGCCCAGCCGAAATTTCCCGAAGCGGAATATCAACTCGGCAATGCACTCGAATCTTTAAACCAAACGGACGAAGCCGAAAAAGCGTTTCGCCAAGCGTTGGAACTGCGTCCCGACTGGACGCTGGCAATGTCGGCTCTGGGTTCTCTGCTGGTTAAAACGGGGAATCTTTCGGAAGCGGAGAAAATTCTGACTCAGGCAATAAAATTAAACGGAATGAATTTTCCGGCTTATGAGGCTTTGACGCAGATTCGCCTGCAAAATAGTGCTTCGGAGATTGTATTAAAAGATTTGCTCGATAAAGTTCAATATTTAACGACAAAGGCAAATCCGCCCGCATCCGTCTGGGCATCACGCGGTGCTTTGGAGCGAAAACTCGGCTTAAAGGATGCCGCCAAAGTAAGTATAAATAAAGCTCTTTCGATTGATCCGAAAAATTATTTTGCACTGACCGAAAAGATCGAGCTTTCATTAATAGAAGGAGATTTTGATGCGGCAATTGTAAATTCAAAAATGTTCGAGCAAATCGCCCCGAATTCGGAAATTGCCAAAATTCTGCTTGCAAAATCCTTTGCTTTAAGTGGAAATTCGGCTGAAGCGATGGAAGTTCTGGCAAAAATTCAAAATCCGTCCAAAGATGCGGTCAATCTGAAAATTTCAATCGAATCGGCAAGCAATGAAGATATAGAAAGTTTGGAAAAATTATTGTCGGACGATAAAAATAATGTTGCCGTTTTATCGAAACTCTGCCGTCTGATGCGGACTGAAAATCCCCAAAAGGCTTTGGAATACTGCAAAAACGCTTCGCAGCTCGAACCCGGAAACATCAATTATGCCATCGGCTTCGGAGCGGCTTTGGTTCAGCTAAAAAGATATGCCGATGCGGTCAGTTTATTTCGCAATCTGTTAAATGTTTCGCCCGAAAATTATACGATACACGCAAATCTTGCCACCGCACTTTTTCAGATGCAGGACTTTGAAAATGCTAAGATAGAATACAAGTGGATCACAAAACAACAGCCGGATTTAGCAATCGCTTATTATTTTCTTGCAATTTCACACGATAAACTGGAAGAATATATGGATGCGATGGCAAATTATCAGCAGTTTTTACGGCTTGCCGATACGGACGAGCAAAAACTTCAGATCGAGAAGGTAAATTTAAGATTGCCGATTCTGCAAAAACAGATCAAAAACGGCAAAGGCAAAAAAGGGAGATAAAAAAAATGGAAAGGAACACGGAAATTTATGCAAAAACTTTTAAATCGGATCATTCGCTCAATAGAAAGCAATTTTCTTTTTTCATTATACTTTTGATTGCTTGCGGATTTCTGTGTTTTCCCGGCAACTCCTCAGCCCAGCAAAAACTTGATGATTTAGTTCCGCCGCCGCTGAATATTTTAACGAAAAACGAGAAGAAACAGTTGGATGCCGAAACCAAAATGAAAAACCGTACGAAACTGGCTTTGGAGCTAATGGAAATTCGTCTGGAAAAATCCGCAAAGTTTCTGGAAAGTAATAAATACCGCGACTCACTCAATGAACTCGGCGGTTTTCAGGCGTTGGTCAGAAATACTCTGAAATACTTAAAACAATATGAAGGCAGAAAAGCGTCTTTGAAAAATTTCAAAAGATTTGAAATGACCTTGCGTGGATTTTTGCCGAAACTCGAACTTATCAGACGGGAAATGCCGATAGAATACAGCTATCACGTCCGGCAAATGATGAAATTCGTTCACGACACGCGAAGCAAAGCCATCGAACCGTTTTATGGCGATGTGATCTCCGAAAAAGGAAATAATTAATAATGAAAAATTTTAGAAATTACCTCATAAAAGCAATTGTTTTATCGGCAGTTGTTTCTGCATTTGCATTTATATTCGGCTTGCAGACGATTCACGCTCAACGAACCGACCATTTTACCGAAAAGGAAACCGAACTGATCCGCGACGCACAGGAAATTGATCGGCGGATGGAAGTTTTTATAAAGGCAATCGAAAGACGTTTTTTGGTTTTGGAAAATAAAGCCGAAACGCTTTCAAAAAAAGAATCGAAACAAATCGAAAAAGATTCCGAACTGTGGGGCGATCTGCCGGAATCTTCGCAGACAAAACTGCTCTCCGACATCGAAGAAATTTTGGATGAAGCGATCAATAATATAGACGATGCCGCTTCGAGGGATTCACAAAGCGAACTTTTCCCGAAAGCCGTTCACAAACTCGCCGATTCCGCCAAAGAATTTATCCCGAAACTTAAAATCTTTTACGATTCCGCCAAAACCGAACGCGAAATGGCTGTAACCGGACAGGCAATCGAATACTGCAAAATGATTATCGAAGCCTCTTCAAAAGTCGGAAAACCCGTCGAAAAAAGTAAAAAGAAAAACAAAAGTTAATTAAATGCTGAAACCAAAACCCGAAAAATTCTTTGACGTTGAAAAAAAATGTCAGAGAATATATCGAATCCCGTGCGGGAATGGACGGCGGTTTTTTAATCGAAATTCTCAAAAAATATCTCGAACCGGATTCAACCGTTTTGGAATTGGGAATCGGTGCGGGAAAGGATTTTGAAATTTTGAGCGAAACTTTCAAAGTAACAGGTTCGGACAATTCGCCGCTTTTTCTCGACATTTACAAGCAAAAAAATCCCGATGCAGATTTAATCTTGCTCGATGCCGCAACTCTGGAAACCGACAGAAAATTCGACTGCATTTATTCAAACAAGGTTCTGCATCATTTGACCGAAAATAATCTGAAAAAGTCATTTAAAAAACAAAAATATCTGCTGAATCAAAACGGGATTTTATTCCACACATTCTGGCGTGGCAAAAAGAAGGATACCTTTCAAGACCTGCAATTTATTCAATATCAGACAGATCAATTAGAAAATTTAATCTCAAATGATTTTGAATTGATTGAAGTTAATACTTATAAAGAAATGCTTGCCGAAGATTCAATTTATCTCGTTCTGCAAAAGATTTAGAAGCTGTTTGAAAACTCACTGATTAGCTCCATAGGAGCGAAATATTTATAGAATATTGTGGAATATAGATGTAGAGTGCCGTAGGAACGGCATTAAAAATATGTCGTTCCTACGGCACTCGTTCAAATTCAACGCATTTCAATCTATAAATATGACGTTCCTAACGGAACTTTTGAGTTTTCAAACAGCTTCTTAAATTTCGAAAGGATACCGAAAAAGAAGTTAGTTCCGCATAATTCTTAACAATTTAAATCTAACCTTTCGATTCTTGACGCTAGTAACTTGCTAGTGTTAGTTTCTTTTTTTACACTTACTTTTTAACAAATAAAAATTATGTCAGAAACAAATTTGCAGAAAACACCGCTAAATGAAGTTCACCGCGAACTTGGCGGAAAAATGGTTGACTTCGGCGGCTGGGATATGCCCGTTCAATACACCGCCGGAACAATGAAGGAGCATCTTCGCACACGCGAATTTTGCGGACTTTTCGACGTTTCACATATGGGCGAAATTTTTGTCGAAGGCGAAGATGCGATTGAATTCGTTAATCGCATTACCACCAATGACGTTACAAACTTGGTTGACGGACAGGCACATTATTCGGCTTTTACAAAAAAAGACGGCACGGTTGTTGACGACTTATTGGTTTACCGATTTTTTCACGACAAACTTCTGCTTGTCGTCAATGCCGGAACAACCGAAAAAGATTGGGATTGGATAAATTCGCATCTGAAGGATGAAAAGGTTACGCTGACGAATGCGAGCAAGGATTATTGTCAAATTGCGATTCAAGGTCCGAAAGCAATCGAGATCGCCCAAAAACTTACCGACACGGATTTGGAAAACATAAAATATTATCATTTTACCGTCGGAAAATTTGACGGGATTAACGGTGCGATAATTTCCCGAACGGGTTATACGGGCGAAGACGGTTTCGAGATTTACGCCGATGCCGAATATGCCGAACAGATTTG
>JBGTKR010000340.1:0-5430 GCA_041744535.1 Pyrinomonadaceae bacterium | reverse complement strand
ATCGCCTTCGTAAACGAGATTTCCGCCGAGTTCGCCCGCGTATAAACCGATGTCAATTATGTGATCGGCGGCTCGCATCGTGTCTTCATCGTGTTCGACAACCAGAACGGTGTTGCCGATGTCGCGTAAGTTTTCGAGAATTTTTATTAAACGAGTATTATCCCGTGGATGCAAACCGATTGACGGTTCATCCAAAACATAAAGCGTTCCGACCAATAAAGAACCGAGATTTGTGGCAAGTTGGATGCGTTGGGCTTCGCCGCCCGAAAGCGTTGCGGCAAGACGATCTAGCGTCAGATAATCCAAGCCGACTTCGACGATAAATTTTATGCGTTGCTGGATTTCCTCTAATAATTTCTCGCCGATCTTTGCCTGTTCGGTAGATAATTCTAAATTGTCGAAAAAATCCTGTGCGTCTTTGATCGAAAGCGAAACCGTTTCGGGTAAATTTTTGCCGCCGACTTTTACACTTCTTGATTCGATTCGCAAACGGCTGCCTTCGCAATCGGGGCATTTTGTATAACCGCGATATTTTGCAAGAAAAACGCGGACGTGCAATTTATATTTTTTGCGTTCCTTCCATTTGAAAAAGCCGTCAACGCCACGCCAGTTGTCTTTTCCTTTCAAAATCCAGCGTTTTTGTTCGTCGGATAAATCCGCATACGGAATATCAAACGGAATATTTTCACTATCGGCAAACTCTTTTAATTCTTTAAAAGCCCAACGATGTTTCGGTGTTGAGAATGGATGAACCGCGTTTTGCTGTAATGTTAATTCGGGATTTTGAATGACAAGACCGTAATCAATTCCCGTTGTATTGCCGAAGCCCTGACAAGTCGGACACGCACCGAACGGCGAGTTAAAACTGAAAAGTCTTGGTTCGGGTTCTTCATAAACTGTGCCGTCATTTTTGCAGATAAATTGTTCGGAAAAAAGCGTCTGTTCGCCGTCGGTTGTTTCGATAATTGCCGAATGACTTTCGCGGAAACAGATTTCGAGCGAATCAACTAATCTTTGACGAATTTTTTTGTCGGCTTTTAAGCGGTCAACTAATACGTATGTGTTTTCAAAATCTTTAAATTTATAATCTTCGGGGCGGTTGAGATCAATCGTTTCGCCGTCGCGGAAAAGTCTGGCAAATCCGTGTCCGAGAATCGTCATCAAAACCGCCGTATGATTTTGTTTTTCAACCGTCGGATTAAAGAAAATTTCGAGTGGAAAAAGCACATAAAATCTCGTGCCGTCTTCAAGTTTTTCCAAAGTATCTTCAGCGGCGGATTCGGGTGAATCTTTTTTTACTTCCTCTCCGCATATATAGCAAAAAGTTTGCCCGACTCGTGCAAACAAAAGCCGCAAATAATCATAAATTTCCGTCTGCGTGGCAACGGTTGATCGCGGATTTCGTGTCGAATTCTTTTGTTTGATGGCGATTGCCGGAGCGATGCCGATAATTTCGTCAACATAGGGTTTGTCCATTCGTTCTAAAAATTGACGGGCGTAAGCCGACAGCGATTCGACATAGCGACGTTGACCTTCGGCGTAAATCGTATCAAATGCCAGCGAGGATTTTCCCGAACCGGAAACGCCCGTGATAACGGTCATTTTATGTAACGGCAGACGGCACGAAACATCTTTAAGATTATGAGTTCTCGCACCGCGAATTTCGATTGCTTCTTCTTTGGTCTTTGTAGCTTGCATAGATGAAATATCCTTTCGTTTGAGCAAACTACTATTCTAACAAATTGAATTGCAGACTTACAAAGCGGGAATAAATAGTTGATTAAATAATATCAGTAAGAGTGAGGACGGTTTTTAGAAGTTGTTGGAAAACTTTAAACAATCGCTGAAAGCGATAAATTTGCTAGCGGCGGGTAGAGTGTAACGACACCCGCCGTAGATAGAAAATAAATTATCGCTCGCTGAAAGTGAGCCATTACATCTAGCGATAAATGCGACACTTACAGCGTCGAAAAACTTTGAATAACTCACGTCGGGTAGCCAAAGGCTTAACCCGACGCTATCGAAAATTTCGCTTTCAGCGAATAGAAATGTGTTTTAACACAGCTTATCGGGAAGAACCTGTAATAATTCGGATGGGAAAAACATTTATGAAAAAGATTATATTTTTAGCATTAGTAACAACTTTGGGTTTGATAGCGGCGTGTAATTTCAGTAACAAAACTGCGGATGCCGAAGCGTATCGAACTGCAAAGAATGAAACGGAGAATAAAACAACGCCGAACAATAACAAAAAACTTGTCTTGGTCGAGCTTTTTACGTCGGAAGGCTGTTCGAGTTGCCCGCCTGCCGACCGTGCGTTGGCAAAATTGCAAATTGAGCAACCAATCAAAAATGCTGAAATTATAACTTTAGCGTTTCACGTGGACTACTGGAATTATCTGGGTTGGAAGGATGAATTTTCATCGGCGGAATACAGCCGAAGACAGAGCGGTTATTCAAACGCTTTCGGTTTAAATAACATTTATACGCCGCAGATGATCGTTGACGGACAATCTCAATTTACCGGAAGCGGTTATGAAAAGGCTTTGACGGAAATCGGCAAAGCGGCAAATGAAAATAAAGGCGAGGTTAAACTTTCTCTGGAAGAAGGTTTGCTGAAGCCGAATTTGAAAGTGGAAATTTCCGGTTTAGATACTAAGGAGGGTTCGGATGTTTTTCTGGCAATTGCCGAAGATAATTTGACGAACAATATAAAACGCGGTGAAAACAGCGGAAAAACTTTGTCGCATATGTCGGTAGTGCGGAATCTTTTACGGATCGGCACGGTTGCGGCGGGAGAGAAAACCTTTGAAACGGAGAAAAGCGTTGAGCTAAATTCCGCTTGGAAACAGAAGAATTTAAATTTAGTGGTTTTTGTGCAAAATAAGAATTCAAAAAATATCGCGGCTGTCGGGAAAACGGCAATAACGGATAATGGATAATGGAAAACGGATAATTACGGCATTCATTTTTGTTGAAAAATTATTTGAATTCAGACAGTAGATAAATAATAATAAAAGCGGAGAATTTTTTTTTATGAGAAAACATTTATTCTTTGCTTTTATTTTTATCACGGCGATTTTCATCACAAGCAGTTTCGGGCAATTCTCCGAAACCGCTGATTTTTTAAATTTCTCTGCAAATAAAAATACTAATTCCAAAAAAACCGTCTTGGTCGAACTGTTTACATCGGCAAGCTGTGCGGCTTGTCCGCCTGCCGAAAAAATGTTGGCAAAACTCGAAACCGAACAGCCGTTTGAAAATGCGGAACTTATCACGCTTGAATTTCACGTCGGTTACAAGGACGTTTTCGGACAGACAGATGTTTACGCTTCTCCGCTTTTTACGCAGCGACAGGAAGTTTACGACCGCAAGTTCCGCACGGGAAAAATCTACACGCCGCAGATGGTCGTTGACGGCGACATCGAATTTGCCGGAGGCAATTTGGACAAAGCGGAAAAAGCCGTCAAAACATCAGCTGGAAATGCAAAGGCGGAAATAAAACTTTCATTTGAAAATGAGCGTTTGAATGTAGAGATTTCAAATATTCCCGAACAGACGGGTTCAACGGTTTATTTAGCGATTGCCGAAGACGGACTTTCCACGCGGGGAAATAAGGATTTGAAAAATGTTTCAACGGTTCGCCGATTGAACGGTTTGGGAAGAATTGAAGCGAATCAAAAATCTTTTACGATGGCTGCGAATTTTCAGATTCAGCCGGACTGGAAGAAGGAAAATATAAAATTAGTAGTTTTTATACAGGAAAACGGAAGCAGAAAGGTTTTAGGTGTTGAACAGGTTAAATAACGGATAATGGATAACGGATAATTTTTTCTTGAATTTTATTAACTGATTCTTATTCTTTCATCATTTTCCATTTTCCGTTTTCCATTTTCCGTTATTTTATAGTAATTTATGACAAAATTTGTTTCGGATAGGAATTTAAGAAAGTCCATATTTTTATTGGTTTAGGGGATACTATTCGACACTTACAACTGCGAAAAGCGTTTTAAAAGGTTGCGTTAAAGCATTAAATGAAGCCAAAATTCATAAATTATGATACTATTATTTCTCGGCTCACATTTCCGCAAAATAACAAGGCGGAGATTAGACCTGAAGCTGGCAGACACAAATTTTTATGCAGAACGGTATTCGTTAATGCATTGATTTGCAAAGAATTCCAAAAGATTTGAAGCCTTCGGTGATGCTCTCGAATATATTTTGTTCTATCATAAAGATATTGTAGATAAATGGCTTGACAGCATTTCTATTCTGTGTAAATATCAACATTATTTCAAAAATTTGAATTATCCGTATATTTTTGAAATAATGCACTTTACTTAATATTTGAGTTCAGGCAAAGCCCTTAAAGTTACTAAATAAACCTTATCATAAGGAAAAAAAAAGATTTTAATTATTATCAGGAGAAGATTATGAAGCCTATAGCACGAAACAAAAACTTAGTCGTACAACAAGCAGACGATGAATTGTTGATTTACGATTTGGATACAAACAAAGCAATTTGCTTAAACCGGACCTCTGCTTTCATTTGGGAAAACTGTGATGGAAAGAAAAGTTTTCAAGGAATTGCAGAAGTAGTTGAAAAGAAATTCGGTGAATTGGTTAGCGAAGATTTCGTTAAATTTGCTGTTGATCAATTGAAAAAAGAAAATTTAATTGACAATAAAGATGAAGTAGTAACAGGATTTAGTGGAATGTCCCGACGTGAAGTAATTAAAAGAGTTGGACTCGGCTCAATGATTGCGTTACCAATTGTGGCATCTTTAACTGCACCGACTGTGTCTCATGCAGCTTCATTTTGTACAGCAGGTGGTGCAGGCGGTTTAGGTGATGCATGTACTTGTCCTATGGGAACACCTGCTGATAGTTCTTGCGGACAACAGACATGTAAGGCAGGTTGTAATTGTATTGCTACTCAAAACGGAGACGGAGCAGGTACGTGTGGATAATCGGTAACGAATAATGCGAAGACTAATAAGCAGGCTTTCATTAATTGAGTTTTTTGCTTAAAGTTTTTTCAGTTATTAAGGTTTACTCACTTGTGCTTACCCGAATGGAAATGTGATTTCTTCTTATTGTTTTTTAATAAGGAAAGTTATTTAGCATTTAACGAAAGTTACAATTAAATATTAAAAAAGCTTTTTATTCTTTGAATTTTAGAATAGAAAGCTTTTTTTGTAACGTCAGATAAGTAATTTGTTATGCTGGAGTGTTATACGCAAAATCGGTTAAAAGGTGCGTTGTCAAATTTATTAAGCTGTTGATAAATAACGTGAGTTCGAGATAAGAAATTCGGATTTAGTCGGTGAAACCGACGTTATATTTGTAGCCCACGATGCAAATCGTGGGTTCAATCGTCAAAATTGACAAAGCCATTGAAAATGGCGGCATAAAATTGTATGTCGCGGT
>JBGTKR010000339.1:0-7521 GCA_041744535.1 Pyrinomonadaceae bacterium | reverse complement strand
TGACCGTCTGCAAGGAACAATGCGAAAAGAGTTTCCTGATTCAAACCGAAGCAGATATAAACGTAAAGGATTTAAAAGGTGCTGAAAACGTAGGAGTTACAGCAGGTGCTTCAACTCCGAAATGGCTGATTGATAAGGTCGTAGAGCGGCTTGAAGATATTGGTAAAAGAAGTGAGAAATGAGAAGTGAGAAGTGAAAAATAAAAAAAGCCCGGCGAAACTTTTCGTCGGGCTTTTTATTTTATGTAAAACTAAATTTACGGAATTACCAAAGTTTGTCCGACTTCAACGGTGTTCGGACTTCTTAAAACACCGCGGTTGGCATTGTATATAGTCATATAACGGCTCGAAGTTCCGTAAAATCTAAGGCTGATCTTGCCCAGAGTATCGCCCGAACGGACAACATAAGTTCTGCCGCCGACATTATTTCCCGGTCTTTCATAGCGATCATCATTGCGGTCATTATTTCTAACCGGATCGTTGGCGTTGTATCGCGGCAAAGAAAATGCACGGTTTATATAAACGCCGAATTCCGTTCCTGCCTTTACTTTGGCATCTTCGCCTTTGGTCAGACGTTCTCCGAGAAGTCCGCCGACTCCGCCTAAGATTCCGCCGATCAAAGCACCTTTTCCACCGCCGATAAGTCCGCCTAAAACCGCACCGCCGGCTGCACCGCCGCCGATAAATATGATCTTGTCATTTTTCCGGTCGTCGCCCGATGCCGAGCCTTCGTTGTCGCTTTTAGCCGAATCGGTGTCCAGACTCGTAAGCGAGCCGTTTATTCGCTGACTTCTGCCGTCGGGAAGCCGAATTTCCGTAAAACTCACGTCAATCGTTCCCGGATCGCCGCCTTTTTTCGCTGGTGTAACCCGATCCACCCGCCCGACAATCGTGCTTCCCGCCGGAACTACGATCACCCCCGAAGTCGAATAGACGGGTTCGACCACCCGCGTGTTAAATCTATCGCCGACCTGATTGGTCTTTGAACCGATCTCGTCTTCCATCCGAACACGGATTCTTTCCCCCGCTCTGACTTGATAGCTTTGGGCGAAAGTTTCTACCGTTCCGAAAACGAAAACCAACGCAAATAATCCTACGAAGAATTTTGTAATATTTATTTTTTTCATCTCTTTGATCCCCTAATTTTTTATTGTTAATTATTGAAATTCGTAAACAAACCCTTCTACGCACCTTATGACGCTAAATAAATGCGTTGTGTTGCATAAATTTAGTTTCCTAAAATATGTTACTTCTTTCTTTATATAAAGTAGCACTTTGAGAAAATTCAAGCTATGTAATCTTTTTTCAAAAAAATATTGAATATCAAATCTATTAAACATATAGTTATAACAACTAAAAGTTATAGTTTTTCTCGTTACGGTTTGCCCTTGGTCTGTTTAAAATTGACCGGGGGTTAGTCATTTAAAGGTGAAGTTGTTTAAACGGTTTTTACACAGGGGTTTTATATATGCAATTGGTTACTCAAACTTTTCTGCTTTTTTTGCTCAATTTTCTTGACGCGGTATTTACGATCTATTGGGTTCGCAACGGGTTTGCTTCGGAAGGCAACCATTTGATGTCAACTCTTTTGGATATGGGCAATATGCCGTTTTTAGGTGTGAAAATAGCAGTCGGGACAGTTGCCGCAGTTGCCTTGTGGCATTGGAGCAATTTTAAGGTAGCAAGATACGGTTTAGCTATCGCACTTACTATTTATGTTGCTTTAATGGGAGTTCATTTTGTAACGGGACTTTCCGCTTTCGGTTATATTTCCGAAAATCTCGTCAATGATGTCGCCATCTGGTCAGGCAATTTGGTATAAGGCAGAAACCCGAATGTGAATGAGGGTTGTTTTAGTAATCAGCTTGTCCGTATCTATCAGCACCCTCCATAACTGTCGGGTTTCCGCCTTTTTGGAGTTAAAGGTAAAATCTCCAAAGCAAGACCAGCGAAATTGTAAAAACAGAAGTTAAAATAAAAATTCCCAGAGAAACATATCCGAGAATTTTCGTAGTTTTTCCGATTTCACGCGGATCTTTATATAGATCGCCCGGAACTTGTATAAAACCGTAAACCAAACCGACCAACAGACCGCCGAGATGTCCGAAATTGTCAATATTCGGAATTATAAAAATTCCCATAACGGCGATAAAACCGATGTTGAAAAGCATATTTTTCAAAAAGGCATTCGATAAAAGTTTGCGGCGTTTAAATCCGTAAGCGGTCAAGTATCCCAAAAATCCGATGATGCCGCCGGAAGCACCGATGGACGGAGTTTCGGGCAAAAACGCCAGACTCATCAAACCGCCGCCGATCACCGATAAGAGAAATACGATAGCCAGATGCGAGCGGTTCGACAAAAATTCAACTAATTTTCCGAGAACATACAAAGCATAAGCGTTAAACGCCAGATGGATTATCCCGCCGTGAAGAGCCGCACCCGTTAAAATTCTCCAGTATTGACCTTCGAGAAAAAACTGCTTATCAAAACCCGCAATAATCACGGAATTTTGTCCGCCGAATACAACCGATTCCTGCGGAACAAATAAAACCTGACAAATCCAAACTAAAACGATACAAACAATTAAAATAATTGAAAACACGGGAGTTACGGGCGTTGCTCTTTGAATAACTTCCGGCTGAGAATTCGGAGTTTCTTTAAGTTCTGCTGGTTCTTGATTATCTAAAGGCATTTTATAATTAAAACATAAACATTAAAAATTTCTAAGAAGCTGTCTTCAAACTCAAATAATCGCTGAAAGCGATAAATTTGCTAGCGGCGGGTAGAGTGTAACGAAGTGAAACGACACCCGCCGTAGATTAAAAACAAATTATTGCTCGCTGAAGGTGAGCCATTAAACCTGCGACAAATACGACACTTACAGCGTCGGAAAACTTTGAATAACTCACGTCGGGTAAGCCAAAGGCTCAACCCGACGCTATCGAAAATTTCGCTTTCAGCGAATAGAAAGGAGTTTGAACACAGCTTCTAAGTAGTCAGACAAGATCAAGTTATACTAAATTTATCGTTAAGCAAGTGGTCTTACCACGTTTCAATTTTATTTGGAAAGTGTAACGCGGTCAAAGACCACTTGCTTAACGAGTTGTAACTATTATTATTCGACTACTTATCATTTCAATTATACTCCAAACAGAACAGTTTGAAAGTTTACATAAAAACAAAGATCGCAAATCGAACATTTCCGAAATTTTGCCGATAATAAAAATATGCAGATAAAAGCACTTCTTGTAGAGAGTCAAACCTTAGTTCGCATCGGGATCAGAACGATTATCGGTGCAAATAAATTTATCGAAATTGTCGGAGAAGCCGAAACGGGCGACGCGGGTTTTGAGCTTTTTAAAAATTTAAAACCCGACGTAACAATTTTGAGTCTGCGTCTGCCCGAATCCTGTGCGGTTGATGATCTGGACAAATATTTTGCCGAAGATAAACACGCGAAAATTATTGTTTTAGCCGAACACACGGGCGACGCGGAGATCAGCAAGTCTTTGAAAAAAGGTGCTTTAGGATACATTTGCAAAGACGTTTCAGAAGAAGATCTGATAAAAGCGATTCGTGTCGTAAATGCGGGAAGCAAATTTATCCCGAATGAGATCGCCGCAGTTTTGAGCGAAAATTTTGGTGCGGAGGAATTGACCAAAACCGAAAGAAGAGTTTTGCAGATGATCGTCGGCGGAATGAGCAACAAGGAAATCGGTTTTGCATTGGATATTTCCGAAAACACCGTCAAAACCCACGTCAAAAATATCTTCGGCAAACTTGATGTTTCCGATCGGACTTCCGCAGCGACAACGGCGATAAAACGCGGATTGGTCAGAATTGATGTTTGAGAAAAAATCACCCGAAAGTATGAGAAAAATCTCACCGCAATTGATGATTACAAGCCGCAAAAATCTTTGTATTCTATAAATGTATTAAGAAATTATTGCGAAAAAGGAGAAATTAATAATGATAAAAATCAGACGTGCAGATGAAAGAGGCGGCGGAAATTACGGTTGGCTGGACACGAAATATACATTTTCGTTCAACACATATCACGACCCGAAATTTATGGGATTCCGCTCGCTGCGGGTGATAAATGAAGATTTTGTCGAAGCAAATCAAGGCTTCGGCACACACGGACACAGCGATATGGAAATTATTACGTATGTTCTGGAAGGCGAACTCGCTCACAAGGACAGCAGCGGCGGAAGCGAGGTCTTGCGTCCGCACGAAGTTCAGCGAATGACCGCCGGAACGGGAATCCGCCACAGCGAATTTAATCCTTCGGCGGATAAAAAAGTCCATCTTTATCAAATCTGGATTCTGCCCGAAGAAAACGGTTTAGAGCCCGGTTACGAGCAGACATATTTTGCTCCCGAATCCAAAAAAGGAAAATTAAAACTCGTCGCATCACGCGGCGGGACGGACGGTTCGGTGCATATCAATCAGGACGTTTCGCTCTATGCTTCGATGCTCGAAAACGGCGAAGAAGTTTCTTACGAGTTGGCGGAAAATCGCCACGCCTGGATTCAAGTCGTCAAAGGAAAACTCGAATTAAACGGCGAAAAATTAAACGCAAGCGACGGAGCGGCGGTTAGCGAAGAAGAGATTTTGCAGATAAAATCCTTGGAAAACGATACGGAATTTTTGTTATTCGATCTCAATTGATTTGCATTTTGAAAAAGAGCGAAATATAAATAAACGCAGAAACCTTTTGTTATAACGGTTTCCGCGTTTTTATTTACAAAAATGCAGGAAAAATAAATGAAAGAAGAATCCGACTACGAAACATTACCTTATTCAAACTCGATATTTCCGCAAACTTATGTTGATAAACTCTGTTCGTCAGCAAGACTTTTCGGATTGGATGCACCCGATATTGAAACCGCCCGCGTTCTCGAACTCGGCTGCGGCAACGGTTTGAATCTTATCTCGCAGGCTTATTCTCTGCCGAAGGCTTCGTTTCTCGGCGTTGATCTGGCGAAAACTCATATTGATTTCGCCGTAGATTCCGCTCGTGAACTGGGTTTATCAAATATCGAATTCAAGCAATGCGACCTGATGGAAATGACCTTGGAGGAATTCGGCAGATTCGATTATATTATCGCTCACGGCTTGATCTCGTGGATACCGGAAATTGTCAGAGAGAAAACATTTTTAATCTACGAAGAGATGCTGACGGAAAAAGGAGTCGGCTACATCAGCTACAACACATATCCGGGTTGTCATTACCGGCAAATGGTCAGAGGCATCGCCCGTATTCATACCAAGGACTTCAGCCATCCGGCGGAAATAGTTGAAAATGCTTCGGCTTTTATAAACTTTTTGTCAAAACATAGTGTGGGAAAAGATGTTTACAGATCAATTATCGAAAGTGAATCGGAATATTACGCAAATCCGACTATGGTTTATCACGATAATTTGGCGGAGATAAACGAGCCGTATTATTTTTATGAGTTTGCCGGAAAACTTTATGAACACGGCTTGCAATTTTTAGCGGAATCACAGGTCGGTGGAATGTTCACCTGCAATTATCCGCCTGAACCGAAAGCCTTTCTTGAAAGAATTGACGACATAATCGGAAAAGGTCAATATATGGACTTTTTTACCGGCAGGTCTTTTCGACAGTCGCTTTTTTGCCGCAAAAACATAGAGTTAAATCACGATCCTTCGCCGGAAGCCATCGGTAAATTATATTTGGCAGCCCCCATAACGCCTCTGGATGAAAAATCCGAACTGACAAACGACGATATAGTAAAGTTTTCAGGGTTTGCAAAAAGCGGTATAGAAATAAACCATCCTCTGACAAAGGTGGCTTTATATTTACTGGGAAAAGAATGGGGCGACGTAGTTTTATTGGATGAGCTTTTGTTGAAAGCCGAAAAACACCTTGAAGAAAAAGGGATTATACTCAACAAAAGAGAAGAAGAATTTGAAGCAGCTTCC
Organism: Pyrinomonadaceae bacterium; assembly: GCA_041744535.1. Lineage (GTDB taxonomy): Bacteria > Acidobacteriota > Blastocatellia > Pyrinomonadales > Pyrinomonadaceae > Aridibacter. Next base: position 1,572 of record JBGTKR010000339.1, on the reverse strand, counting down.
AGAATTATTTTACAGATTGTTACGGGTTTAGAAGCAATCGAACTTCACTCCCGCAAAACGGATATTTACACAACGCTTGACGAGAAACCTAAATTAAACCATCTAGCCGAATGGTTACTATCAAAAGGTGATCTTATTTATTCTGCGTATGAAAGAACACTGGAAGTCAAAAGCCCCACTTTCAGAAAAATGGTTGAACTTTTTGACGGAACAAACACCCGCGATGATTTACGCGATCATTTAACCGAATTTATAAAGTCAAAAGCAGACATTGAAAATAAAAATGAAATGATAGAAAACCTGGATAACGATTTAACCAAATATCTAAATGATTTTGCTAAAACGGGTTTGTTTGTTCAAAATATACAAAATGAGATTTGAAAATCTTTCTAATTTATCCAAAAAAGAATTTGCTGAAATTAAAAATGAACTGGCAGATTGCAGAACTTTAGGACAAGTTTTAAATTGGGCAAACACAAAACCAAAAAGTGATTTTACATTGCAAATTGTAGCGGAAACAATAACACAAGATGAATATACACACGATATAATTATTCCATTTCGAGATGTATTTTTGGTTTTTGATACGACCTGACTCGGTGCTGTAACGGCAGTTGTCGTTTGGAAACATCAACCGACTGCGGATAAGATTTTGGAATACCGTTTAGAAAATGGCTGGAAACCAACGCCCTCACGTTTAAAAGACGGTGATAAAATTTTAGGACACGCAAGTTGCGTAAGGGAAGTTTGAATTATGCAGGACATTGAAGAATTACAACACATCGAAAACCGTTCAAAAACGGGCGGAACGAAACAGGAACGCAGACAGATCGAGGTTGAAGAAAGTCTGGAAACGCTTTCAACTTATCTTGACGGACTTTTTAGAATTCCCGGAACGGGCTGGAAATTCGGGCTTGATGCCGTGATCGGTCTGATTCCGAATGTCGGCGATATTACGACCTCGCTTCTTTCGTTCTATATTTTAATTGCCGGAGTTCGCTACGGTGTGCCGAAAATTACTCTTTTTCGGATGGCTTTGAATATCGGTCTGGATTATATCGTCGGAACGATACCGTTTGTCGGCGATGCGTTCGATTTTTTCTGGAAGTCCAACAAAAAAAATATGGACTTAATCCGCGAACACGGCACCGGACGCGGTTCGGGAACGGCGGGCGATTGGCTTTTTGTGATATTAATTATCGGGCTTTTGATCGGCTTGCTGGTCGGTTCGGTTTTGGTCAGTTTATTAATTTTAGGCTACTTGCTCGGCGGACTCTGGGATGTTTTGAAAATTTAGTTTTAAAAGGAAGTGTAACACCAAGTTGCGTAAAAAATCAGGAATTATCAATTCACAATTCTTAAATAATGTCAGTTCGAGATAAGAAAAGACTTCTAAACTGTTGTTATTCTTACCTTTGCGGTTCTTTGCGTCTTCATCTTGGCGAACTTTGCGGTAAAAAAAAATAAGAATTAACCGCAAAGAACGCAAAGGTTATCGCAAAGGTCGCTAAGATTCATTGAAAATCAATTACGTCTTTATTATTCAATAACTTTTATCTCGAACTCACGTTA
>JBGTKR010000338.1:0-2955 GCA_041744535.1 Pyrinomonadaceae bacterium | reverse complement strand
CTAATGGATAATGGAAAATTGATAGTGGAAAATTAAGTTTGAAGTTGTTTTGATTATCCATTTTCCATTATTGTTATCCATTATTTAACCTCTTTTCCCGCCCATCACGGTTGCTTTAACCGTAAATCGAAAACTCATTCCGTCGCAGTCTTCGTCAATTTTTTGAGCCAGTTTTTGTTTAGCTTGCTCTTTTTCTTTGTCGCTTAAAAAATCGAACCAAACAGGCATAAAAAAGAATTGAACGAGCGGCGATTCGATAAATTCGGTGCCGTTTTCAAAATCAAAAAACTCATCTTTCGTCGTCGTTTCGATTTTCTTCATACCGAGATTTTTAAAAACTTCCTCGACGTGTGAAACGGTTGGCAGATTATTTATCAATTTTTCAATATTTTCACTTTTATCGAGCATATCCAGATCAAGCAAAACTTCCCACAAATAAGAAAAAACTTCACCGAAACTTCTCGCCGTCGGCAGAAAAAATACGACGCTTTTACTTGAGGCGTGAACCGCTTTTGTTAAAAAATCTTTCAGATCGGAAGGCAAAACCAGACTTGCATCCGCTATTACAAAATCGGATTCGGCGAGTGGCAAATTCGTCGAAAAATCTAAACTCGATTTTGTCGCTTCGGCTTTAACCTGGGCGATTTTTTGCAGTTCTTCGGTTTCACAGACGGCGAAAACTTCTATATCGTTTTTGAGTTTTTCGTCCAGTTCAATCGCGTGATTTCCCGCACCGGCGTTGATATATGTAAGCGTTTTGATTTTTTTAATTTTTACCGTTGCATCAAAAATATCCGTAAATCTCTGTGTCCATTCCGGTTCAACCGTCAGCCCGCGTAAGAATGCAATTTCTTTTTTAGTTTTGCTACTCATATTTTCAATGTAACTTATTGCGGGTTGAATAATCAAAAGTAGTGAAGATAAGAAAAGAGATTTGCCCGCGAATAAACGCGAATAAACGCGAATAAAAAAGAGAAGAAAATTAATTATGGATGAATAGTGATAAAATAGTTTTAATAAATTTTCCGTATTATCTTCTTAAATCCGAGTTTATCTGTGGTTAATTTCTTTCGGTTTCCATAACTCAAAAGTATCTATAAAAGCTAAAATTCCAAAATAAGCAAGACTTCCAATCGCAACCCATTTGAGCCAAAGCGGAACATTCGGATAAAGCCAAATAATCACGGGCATAGAAATTAAAATAATTACGGTAAAAATAATCGTCAATTTTTTGAAACGAATTGCCCGGCTCGGATAGGCGAATTTTATCGGCAGAAAGTGCATCACGGAAAAAATTATGATGATCGCGGCATTTCCCAATTCATTTAATGAAAAAACGAATATCAGAAAAAACACGACGACGTTCCACAGCACGGGAAAACCGATAAAATAATAATCGTCGGAAACCATTCCTTCGATGCCGTAATAAATAGTGGAAACGAGCAGGATCAAAAATGTGAGAGATAAATTCCAGACGGGATAGACCAGTTCCGCCATATAGAAAAAGTATGCGGGAATAATGGCGTAAGTGGCGAAATCAATTATGTAATCAAATGTTTTGCCGTTGATATGCGGCAGAATTTCCGCCGTTCTGAATTTTCGTGCAAAAGTGCCGTCAACTCCGTCAATCACCAAAGCCGCCAGCAGCCAAGCCATCGCCGCCCGCCAATTTTTTTCGTTTATCGCAAGGATCGCCATAAATCCCGCAAGCAGTCCCGAAGCCGTGAAAAGATGAACGCTCCACGCCAGAGTTTTTTCTAAAATGCTGTAAGAATTATTCATTTGAAGATATTTTAACGCATAATCGGCTTTGAAGACGATCAGTATAAACAATTGATTTTAATATTGATCTCTGCTTATTTTGAATTATTTGGTTCTACTGGGAATTTAGTGGAAACAAAAAGGCGGAAACCCGCGTGTCAACAAGGGTGCTGTCAGCAATCGGCAAGTCTTTAATCAAACAGCACCCTCCATAACTGTCGGGTTTCCGCCTTTTGATGCAGTACCATTAAATTTCCAGTAGAACCAATTATTTTAAAGAATCTCTAATCTTGACAAAAAAGTAAAGATTTGAGATTCTTTACATTAAAGTAATTGATTAAAAAGACTTTATATTAGCAGAGGAAAGCGATGAAAATATCGGCACAGGAAGAATACGGACTGCGTTGTTTGGTGCAATTGGCAACTTTGTCGGAGGATGAAACTCTGACATTGCCGCAAATTGCGGAACGCGAAGGAATTTCGCAGGCGAATGCGGGAAAATTGATGTGGCTTTTAAATAAATCGGGTTTTGTCAAAGCGACTCGCGGCACAAAAGGCGGTTATTCACTCTCGCGTCCTTCGGCTGAAATTCATCTGAGCGAAGTCATCAGCGTTTTGGATGCGGAGGAAATCGCCGGACATTGCGGCAGTTATACGGGCATAAAAGATTCGTGCGTCCACACGGGCGATTGCGGAATCCGCCCCGTAATTGTCGGGCTTCACGAAATTGTCCAAAACGCTCTGTCAAACATAACTTTGGCACAACTTGTCGGCACGGAAAAAAAGGTGGACGAAAGATTTCATCGGATACAAGGCTTGCATTCATCATTGAACATTTAACATTTATCAGTTGTTCAATAATTAAAATTAGAGTTTTCTAGGAAATTGAAAAAGTAATAGTAATAAGGAAAATTGAGCCTTTATAAAGCGGATAAATGATAAATGCTCAATGGTAAATGATATATGTCAACAGCAACAGAATTTTTAACGAACAGGGAATATAAATACGGTTTTACAACCGACATCGAAACGGAAGTTATTCCGAAAGGCTTGTCGGAAGACACGATTCGCATAATTTCGGCGAAGAAAAACGAGCCGGAATGGATGCTCGAATTTCGTTTGAAGGCGTATCGTCATTGGTTGAAAATGACCGAGCCGGATCATTGGGCGAACTTTGATTATCCGCGTGTGGAT
>JBGTKR010000337.1:0-6065 GCA_041744535.1 Pyrinomonadaceae bacterium | reverse complement strand
AACGGTTGATAAAAACCCGGAGATTTTGTTAAAGGTTTTGGAAAGTGTTGACAACACGGTTGATACGGTCGGAGATGTTGCCAATACTGCTTTACAGCCCGGCGGTTTGCTTAGTCAGACGGTTAATTCTCTAAATCAAACAGTGCAGAGGACGATTGATACGACGGGAAATATCGTCGAAAAAACACTTGACACTTCCGGCAAAGTTTTAAATAGCCGAACGGTTGGAAATCTTTCCAGTTTGAGAGTTTTAAACGAAACAACAAACTCTGCGGGTCAGACCGTCAAACGTCTGCAAGCCGGCAACGGCGGTGTGGTCGAAGCGGTTTATGATACCGCCGGAAGGTTGGTTAGTTCTAAAATTGTTCAAAAAGCGACGAGCAATTAAACGGGTTCGATCAGTTTGAATTCAAAAAAGCACAGAATTTATCGGGCGGATAAATTCTGTGCTTTTTCTTTTCCGTGTGATCAATTTTCAAACAAATTCAGAGCGATCTTATCAACAATTTCCGCACTGTTTCCTTTGCCCGTGATGTTGTTTCCGATAATTACAAACGCATAAGTTTCGTCCGCAGTATTTGCAAATCCGGCAAGCGAATTGACATAAGTTATCGAACCCGTTTTTCCTAAAATTTTCCCCGAAACTCCGCCTAAACGTCCACGCAAAGTTCCGCTTTGTCCCGAAACGGGCAGTGAGTTTTTGAATATGTCGGCGAATTTTGATTGCGATGCAAAAACCAACGCCCGTCCGATAGATTCGGGTGTAACGAAATTTAAACGCGATAAACCCGAACCGTCGTGAACGGCGATCTCGTCGGTGGCGACATTGTGTTCGGCAAGCCATTTTTCGATCACCGCTGCTCCCGCCGCATCGTCACCGCGTAGTTTCTGCATCTTCGGATTTTCGTCCGGTGCTTCATCGCCGAATTTTTTGCCGAGTGTTTTCAAAATCAATTCGGCATATAAATTAACCGAATCTTTATTCATCTTGTGGACGATCTCGGCAAGCGTTCGGCTTTGAACCGATGCAAGTTCAAAGGCATTTTCGGGATTTAATTTATCTTCCGATCTCCAATCAACTGATCTCGCGTCGCCATTTACTGCAATTCCGTTTTTCTCCAGACTTTCCTTTAAAATCTTCGCCGATAAAAGTGCCGGATTGCTGATGGCGATCTTCACATTCAGATTTTTGCCGTTTCCCCAGACATAAACTTTATTCGTGCCGAGTTCGCGTTTTAAACCGATGGCTTCGATGTCTTCTATCGGCTGGACTTCGCCCGAAAGCTCGACGTATTTTGAATCGGATTTCGGCTTGCCGTTCACAATCGAAACATTTGCCTGATTCTGATTTATCGAAAGTGCCGAACTCGCCGCCCCGTAATACCATTGAGCCTCGTTCCAAGTCCAGCCGTCACCCAGATTATCGCCCTTAAAATAACTTTCATCGCCGACAATATCGCCCTCGATTGACTTTAAGCCTTTTTGTTTCAATTGCCGAACAAGCTGATTTAATTGCTCATCATCAAAATCCGGCGAACCTTGTCCGTAAAGAATCAAATCCCCGTCAAGCGTTCCGTTTTTGATCTCACTTTTGCCGTAAACAGAAGTTTTCCAACGATAATCAATGCCTAATTTATCCAGAGCAACAATCGAAGTAAGTATTTTCTGAATCGAAGCCGGATTAAAAAGTTTCTGTCCTTCGCGTCCGCACACAACCCGCCCGTCGTTCAAACTTATTGCAATAATTCCCCAGCGTGCTTTGGAAAATTCGCTTTGTTTGATCGTTTCATCAATATTTTTACAGACTTTTAAATCGGCGGGCTTATCGGATATTTCAAGCGGTTTTTCGAGATTTATATTCGGTTTCGGAATTTCAAAGGTGTTGTTGTTGGGATTTTGATCGAAAGCATTTGAATTATTTTGGTCCAAAAACTTGCAGGAGGAAATAAGCAGTAAACCACAGATAACAACAGTTAAACACAGATATTTTATGCTTGAAATTCTGTAAATCCTGTTCATCCTGTTTAAAATTTCCCTTTAATTTATCCGCAGATCAGTTCCCGTCATCTCATTCGGCTTTTTGATTCCTAAAAGTCCCAAAATTGTCGGTGCGACATCTTCTAAAGCACCATTTTCGCGGAGTTTTAAGCCGTTCAGATTATTGGCGACTAAATGAAATGGAACGGGATTCGTGGTGTGTGAATTGTTCGGTTCGCCCGTCGTTAAGTTTGACATCTCTTCGCAATTTCCGTGGTCGGAAGTGATGAGTGCGATTCCGCCGACTTCCCGGATTTTGCCGACGATTCCGCCGAGACAGGTGTCAACGAACTGCACCGCTTCGATGGTTTTTTCGAGATTTCCCGAATGAGCGATTAAGTCTGCGGCGGCAAGATTGACGATAAAAACATCATTTTCGCCCGCTTCCAAGCCGCGTAGAAGTTTGTCCGTAACTTTGAAACTTCCCATTTCGGGTTTTTCATTTGTCGAAACCTTCGGCGAAGGAACTAAAACTCTCTGTTCGCAAGGGTGTTCGATCTCTACGCCGCCGTTAAAAAAGTATGTTACGTGAGCATATTTTTCCGTTTCCGTCAGGCGGCAATTCAAAACGCCGTTTTCGGCAAATACGTGAGCCAAAGCGTTCCTTTCTTCGGAAGTCTTAAACGCAACGGGCAGATTGAATTTGCGGTCGTATTCGGTCAGACAAACGGCGTTTATTTTCGGCTTTCCGAAGGCTGAAAATTCCGCATTTTCTGAGATCGCCAGAGCTTTTACAAGCTGTCGCATACGGTCGGCACGATGATTAAAAAAGATCACGGTGTCGTCGTTTTTAATTGTCGCCACGGGATTTTCGGGAGATTCTTCTAAGATTACAGGCTGGATAAATTCGTCGGAAATCCCGCGTAGATAAGAACCGCGAATCGCCGTTACGGCATCTCCCGAACGCTCGCCTTCGCCGTGAACGAGCATCGTAAAACTGCGTGCCGTGCGTTCCCAATTTCCGCCCTTGTCCATCGCATACTGCCGTCCGCAAAGCGTAGCGACTTTGCCGATGCCGATGTCCGCCAGTTTTATTTCCACCGCTTCAATGTAAATGTCCGCCGTCCTTTGCGAAACATCGCGTCCGTCCAAAATGGCGTGAACAAACACATCTTTCAAACCGAACTTTTTCGCCATCCGCAAGAGTGCAAATAAGCTGTCTATCGAAGAATGAACATCGCCGTCGGAAACCAAACCGATCAAATGAATCGCCGTTCCTTTTTCTTTTGCACTAGCAAAATTCGTCTTTAAAACTTCATTTTCAAAAAACCCGCCCGATTTTATTGCATCAACTACCTTCGATCTTTTTGTCTGGACAATCCGCCCCGTCCCCAAATTCAAATGCCCGACTTCCGAACTTCCCGGTGCATTTTTCGTCAAACCGACCCGCGAACCCGAAGCCGCCAGCAGAGTCTGCGGATATTTTGCACAAATCTCCGCATAATTCGGCGTGTGTGCCAAAGCTATCGCATTCCCTCGCGTCTGTGCGGAAGACCCCCAACCATCAACAATAATCAATGCCAGAGGTTTTTTTGAGTGTCCATTATTCATACCCGAACCAAACTCCAAACTCCAATTTCCAAGTTTAACTTTAGCCATAATTTTTTTTAGATAATATGCAAAAGTCTTTTTTTCAATAATTTTCCGTTGCTTGAGTTTAGCACATTTAAAGTTTGCTATAAATCATTTTAATAAGCATTCGGAGCGGCTTTTTCCATCCATCGTTCGGGATGTTTTAATTCCGTAAAACCATATTTCTCATAAAGCGTGTGAGCATCACGAGTCGCCAAAATCCAACGCCGAAAACCTTGCAGGTCAGGATGTTCGGAGATAACATCCATCAACCATTTCCCCAAACCAACGCCTTGAAATTCGGGCAAAATGTAAACATCTCCGAGATAAGCAAATGTCGCATAATCCGTTACAATTCTCGCAAATCCAACCTGCCTTTCGGCTTTATAAACTCCAAAACAAAGCGAATTTTCGATCACAGTTTCCAACTGCTCCAGAGTTCTATTCTTTGCCCAATATGAATGATTAACCAAATAACTCAGGATCGCTTCAACCTGCAAATCATTGCGATTTGTCTTGATTGTAAATTCATTTTTTTGCCATTCACTCATTAGGTTTTGGTTTTCCTCGCTATCTTCTTCAAAATATCTCACCTTATCGTGTTTTATGAGATTTGCTTTTGATGAGTTGATATTTCGTTTTGAAGGCTTTTACAACATCAGGAAATTCATCTGTGTTGAGGATTTTAAAATCAGCGAGCGTTTTTCGCAGTTAGCAAAAGAAATTCAGCAAACAAAAGCGTTGCGGCTAAAACACATTTTGTGCGGGAAAATCTCATATTAAATTTAGAAAAATGTGATCTTTGACGGAAACAATAAATTTTATCAAAACAATTTGGCATTTGCATTTGTGTTTTGTGGATTAGAGTCAAATTGGTTGTTTCTCTCTCTGAGGAATCGGTAACAACTCTTCCGCCGCCGGTATCAGGAAAAATATGTAAAACTGATTAATCGGTTAAATTTTATTTTTTTGCTTTGCGTTCTTTACTTCTTTACGGGAAACTTTGATTAGAAATTTCAATGAACATTCTGATTACAAGAAATTCGGAAGACATAAATCTTGCCTACGAAAAACTCAAACGGTCAAAGGTTTTGGGCTGTGATACGGAAACAAGCGGATTGAACCCGCGAAAATCGAGATTGTTCAGCGTGCAGTTTTCCGACGGCGAGCTTAATGTTCTCGTGCCGACTTCGGAAAATGTTCCGCTCGGAAAACTTAGCGAAATTCTCGAAGATGAGGCAATCGTAAAAATCTTTCACAACGCAAAATTCGATCTGGCATTTTTGCAGGAAAACGGCTATCAGGCGAGGAATATCTATGACACGATGATCGCCGAAAAAGTTCTGACCAAAGGTGCGAATCAATCCGCTTCACTTGCCGAAACGCTTTATAGATATTTCGCCGTTGATCTGGACAAATCGCAACGCAAAAAATTCGGCAGAAACTGGGACGGAATCTGGACAAAAGAACTCGTTGAATACGCGATGAATGACGTTGCTTATTTGCCGAAATTGATGGAAGAACAAATTTTGTGGATGGAAAGATTAGATTTGCGGAAAGATTTTGAATTGCTGATGCGTAAGATTCTATAAAAAATCGGTAAGCGAAACCTAAATTCACACTTACTTACCACTCACTACTTACCATTTACACTTCTAACCTACCAGCGATGATAAGCGGGATGACCTTCTTTGACGGCGACAAATAAACCTTTGCAGGTTGCACAAACTTTATCATTGGCAATTAGTTCGGCTTCGACGGTGGCACGGTCTTCGGTTGATTCAATGACCTTTGCCTTTAAATAAATTTTTGCATCGCTCGGAGTCGGACGCAGTAATTTTATCGAATAATTTGCCGTCACGGTGCAGTCGGGTTCGTCCTTTTCGTTTTGTTTCATCAAAAAATGTGCCGCCGCCCAGTTTGAATGGCAATCGAGCAATGCTCCGATAATTCCGCCGTTGAGCATTCCGGGAAACGCTTCGTGGTGCTTTTCCGCATTCCATTCGGCAAAATACTCGCCGTCCTTTTCAAAACTCCTGATTCGCAACCCTTTTTCATTCGCCACGCCGCAACCGAAGCAAACGCCTCTCGGTGCAAAAGTTTCCTGTATGGATTTTTCTTGATTCATATTCTTATTTTAACGTCAGTTCGAGATAAGAAAAGACTTCTAAACCGTTGTTATTCTTACCTTTCGTGTTTCTTTGCGTCTTCATCTTGGCGACCTTTGCGGTAAAAAAAAATAAGAATTAACCGCAAAGAACGCAAAGGTTATCGCAAAGGTCGCTAAGATTCATTGAAAATCAATTACGTCTTTATTATTCAATAACTTTTATCTCGAACTCACGTTATTTTAGACTATTCTGCGTTTTTTTTATAAAAGACTTTTTAATTATGAATTTAATCAACTACGACAATAATCGAAAAATGGCAATGGACGAGCGGTGATCTATCAAAAG
>JBGTKR010000336.1:0-30166 GCA_041744535.1 Pyrinomonadaceae bacterium | reverse complement strand
CCCGTATCGGTTTTGTATTCACGAAATGCCCGTGAAATTTGTTCGCTTGATAAGGCTTTGGCGGATTCGCGTCCGTTTTCAATTCTTTTGAAAAGATATTGACCGGGCAGAAAATACAACGCTCCCATCGCATCGGGCGGTGCGTTCAATAACTGTTTCATTTTGTATCGGGTAAAATTGTTTTGGAAAAAATCAGTTTTCAGTATCAGCCTGCAAAATATCCAGATAACTCTGGTATGAAAACAAGCGATCTCTTTTCTTGCCGGTGATTTCTTTGACTAAACCGAGTTCTTTTAACTTTTCAATCGAACTCCGTACTGTCGGAGCAGCTAAATTCAACTCTTTACTTGCTATCGGCACGGAAATGATCGGTTTTCTTTGTAAAAATTCGTGGACTCTCAGAACTGAAGCCGATTGTCTGCCTAAATCTTCTATTTTTCGGCGGTCATCCGCAAAAACCTTTAATATTTTGGTGGCGGAAATGACAGCTGCATCGGCGGTAACGTAAACACCTTCCAAAAAGAATTCAAGCCACTCTTCCCACTTCCCTTCGGTTCGGACTTTTTGCAGTAGATCATAATAAATTTCGCGGTGGCGTTTGAAAAACAAACTGAGATAAAGTGTCGGTTCCCTAATTGCTTCCTCGGCACATAAAATCAAAACAATCAAAAGTCTGCCGATTCTCCCGTTTCCGTCTAAAAACGGGTGAATGGTTTCAAATTGAACGTGAGCAAGCGCGGCTTTGATCAAAGTCGGAGTCCGTTCGGGAATATCGTGCAGAAACTTTTCCAATTCGCTCAAAAGATTCAAAACATCTTCGGGCGGCGGCGGAACGAATCTCGCATTTCCCGGTCTAGTTCCGCCGATCCAATTCTGCGAACGGCGAAATTCTCCCGGCAATTTTGTGCTGCCGCGCCCGGTCGAAAGCAATACTTCGTGAATTTCCTTAATTAACCGAAGCGACAGCGGAAATCCTTCCCTTAATCTTTTCAGACCATAATTTACGGCGGCAACATATTGCGAAACTTCTTCAACGTCCTCAATCGGAACACTCGGAACTTCTTTTTCTTCATACAACAAAAGATCGGAGAGCGAACTCTGCGTGCCTTCAATTTGTGATGATAAAACAGCCTCTTTGCGAACATACCAGTAAATAAACAGCGAAACATTCGGCAAAAGCTGTGAAAGACCGTCGAGTTTGCCCAATGCCCGGTTTGCTTTCTCCAGCAAATCGAAATGGGATTGACTGAATGTAAAATCTTTCGGCGGCAACGGGTGCGGAATAAATGAATAAAAAGATTCGCCGACAGTTGCCCGCCGGGTCAAATAACCCGTACGCTTCGATTTTAGTTCCAACATAAAGTTAAAAAGTTTTCTTAGTTAAACCCACTAAGAAAAGATAAGGGTCTAATCTTTCTTAGTGTAACATTATTTCCATAGACGGACTATTATCTAAAAAATCAAAAAATATAAAATCTTCGCCAATTATCTGCCGCTACTTTTTCCGGCAGATGAAATCCGTCCTTTATTCCAAAGCGAAATCATTTCCAGCAAAACCCGTTTCGGATCGGATTCAAACACTTCGTCAAGCAGGGCGGCTTTTTCGAGAATCTCCTGAGCATCTTGGTAACTTTGTGTCAGAAACTCCAATGTTTCTTCATCCCACGCGTAGCATTCTCCGTAGCGGCAATTCGTCCCGTCGAGCCACGGATTTCCCGTCGAATGGTCAACTAACTCAAAAATATTGAGATAAAGTCCGAGCCTGCCCGTTTGCTTAATATTCCACAGCTTTTCATCGGGGCGTTCGTAGATTTTTGGAAACTCACATTTATTTATTTGATAATTTTTAGCAAAATACTCCCAGATTTCCTCATCTTGAAAATAGAAAAGAAGCGCGGCGACATAACTTACGCGCAAATTTTCATAGTCAAAATCTTCACAGCACAAATCCAAATTAAGCGAAAAAATATTGAAATTCTCAAAATCGGCTTCCGGCTCTCCATCATTCCAACCGTTCAAAAGAGGGAACATATTTTGGCTGATAAGAGCAAACAATTCATTAACTCGCTCGGAATAATTTTCGTAAAATCCAGCTTTGAAAAGACTTGCCTTTGAGTTTTTCCACTCTTCGGGAAAAAACTTTTTGAAGAAAGAGTATTTGCGCCCATCGGCAACAATTTTCTCGAGTCTTCGATACGCCGTGATCGCGTTGCAATTTCTCTCTCGATGCCCAAGATAATCCATGGACTGATAAAGACGCTCGACAAACGATTCCTGAAGGTTGTTCCAGTTTATTTGGACGTTACGACGCGTCTTTTTAGCAGTGGCAATTTCAACCATCGTAAAGTTTTATGATTTTCAGGCAATTAAAACCCAACCGGAATTTGTCTGCCCGCTTCGGCTGGAGTTTTTACGAGTGCGGTAAATTGCATTTTGACTCTGCCGATTTCCGCGCGGCTGAAAATCAGGACTTCTTCCACCCGTGCTAAATCATTTGTATCAAACACATCCTTGATATCTTTTCGCATTAATTCTTCCGCAAGCAGGATCGCCGGATTGATTTGCTCATCGGATTCACATAAAACCTCAAACGGTGTCGGCTCGCAGAGGTAGTTTTTTTGGCTTTTACGAGCCTTTGTGCTGAGCTTTTTTGACAATGCTGACGGCGAGCTTTCCATTTTTTACTTCCCGCGTGATATTGGCATTTTCAATTGAAGCAAAATGCGGCTGCAAAATAGTTTTGAGCGTATGATCGTCCCGGGCTAAAGCAGCTTCGAGCGGAAACTCCTGACCTTCGATTTTAATTGTTGCCTGGCTGTCGGTTATGACGGAATTTTCTATTGAAATTACTGCATCTTTAGAATTTTCGGTCATCGTTTCAGCTGTCGGCTCATTGCCGGTTGGCGCAATGGTTTCGCCTCCTTCAAACTGTTCATCAGCCCGATTTTCGGATAATTGTTCGTTTTCTTCCATAATTTTTTCTCGCCTTTTTTGAAATTAACCGAAAAGATTTCCTTGCAGATTATCTTGCGGTTTGGGAATCGTTACTCTTGGAGTCGTTTGTTCATTCGTTTCAGCTTCAGCCTGTTGAACGGTTTTGTTTTCACTTTGAGTTACGTTTGAAATTCCGTTTGCCTTCGCCTCGGAATTTGATTTTTTCGATTGCTTTTTAACAACGGTGGACTTCTCTTTTTTCAATTTGTCCATCACTTTTATTGGCAAATCGCTTTTATACTTCTCAAATGCCGATCGAAGCGCAGCAAGCAGTTTTTCGGGATTTGCCTCGCCTGCAAGTTCAACCATTGAAATTTGCGGAGCGAAATCGTGTGTCCTGACGCTCAAGACAACACGCCTGATCCCGGTTTCGGTCGGGAGAAGCTGAATTGTTGCCGTGACCGTGCATTTATCAAATTGATACGGTTCTTTTTCAGGCAAAACAATTGAACTGACCGTAGTATTCTGATTATTTACGACTTCGACTGCTTCAGTTTGAATAATTTCTTCGTGAGATCCTGTTTTAACTGAGTTTTCGTTTTCGCCATTTTCAACCGTTTCAACTGCTGGGAACTCATCTGTTTCATCAATTTCCGGCTCGAATTCTTCACCTACGAACATCGAATCCGTCATTTCCGGTTGAAAGCTATCGTCAATTTCTTCTTTTTCGTCAACTTCATTTGAGTTAAAATCAGAAACTGAAGATTCCGGTTCTCGCGTCTTTTTTGTTTCGACAATGCCCAAAAACTTATCTTTTTCAACCGTTTTTTCGATTGTTACCGTTTTTTCGATTGTTTCGGTAACTGTTGGAAAAGACCCGGACGAAATTTCTGAAATCTGCGCCGCGCCGCGAATCTCCCGAAGACGCTCCAGAAAATTATTGATGAATATATTTTTAATGTTTGCTTCTTCATAGTCGCGGCACATATATTCCGCACCTTGCCAGATTTCGAGTGCGAGTCGCCGATTACTTTCCTCAGAATGAACAAAACCATCCGTTTCGACGGCAGCACCCGCAATTTCTTTAGCAGTAAAAATGAGTTGCTCGATCTTCTCCTGATTTTCAAGATTGATAAATGAACCGCTATTTAAAATTTCCATTTCTTTTATCTCCGCAGATTTTACTAACCGCTTGTTTTTTAACCGGTTTATGATTTTCTAAAATTGACACTCCCCGCCTAAACCGAAACGGCTATAGACGGAGATTCTGAAACTACGCAGTCGGTATTCCGATACGTTGGCGTTTCAAGGCTTAATCCAAGCCCAAGTTTTAGGATTACTTTTGCACTGCAAATATCACGGTGAATAGACAAACCGCAAACTTTGCAATGATGCCAGCGAACAGACAAATCTTTTTTGTTTGGTTCGCCACAGACGCACGTTTGCGATGTGTTTCGCGGATTTACTTCTTTCAATTCTTTATCAGCATTTGCGGCTTTATATCGAATCATTTGAAAGAACAAACTCCAACTAACGTCGTGAACTTGTTTCGAGA
Source organism: Pyrinomonadaceae bacterium (assembly GCA_041744535.1). GTDB lineage: Bacteria > Acidobacteriota > Blastocatellia > Pyrinomonadales > Pyrinomonadaceae > Aridibacter. The sequence goes on along the minus strand of JBGTKR010000336.1, from coordinate 25,677 downwards.
GAAAACCTTTGCTCAATCCGAGAATGTTCAATTTCTCAATTGCGATAAGGTCAAATTCTTTTACCAAAAGTGTAGAAAGTTTGTGCTGAAAATCAGCGCGTTGGTTTTTGATTTTTTGATGAATCTTACGCAGCCCGACAACCGCTTTGCGTCTGCAACTAGAACCTTTCTTTTTACGCGAAACGCTTCTTTGAGCAACTCTCAATTTCTTTTGAGATTGTTCGTAGTATTTCCAATTATCAATCTGCGTTCCGTCCGAAAGATTAGCGAAATTTTCAATTCCAACGTCAATTCCGATAGATTCACCTGTTTTTGGCAAAGGCTCAACTGCGGTTTCGACCGTGAAAATCACAAACCATTTATCAATTTCTTTTTTGATTCGGCATTGTTTCACTTTACCTTGAATTTCACGCGACAATTTGATTTTGACCGTGCCGATTTTCGACAGCTTCAGTTTGTTTCCCGAAACACTGAAACCGCTTTGCGTGTAGCAAAAACTGTCAAAGAAATTCTTTCCTTTGAAGCGCGGAAAACCAGCCTTAACGCCTTGTTTTATTCTGCGAAAGAAACCTTGAAAACTCTTTTCGAGTCGTTTCAACACGTCTTGGGAAACTTGAGAGTGAACATTTTTATATTCGGGGTTCGTATCTTTGATTTCTTTAAGCTGATTGGCTTGGTCGTAGTAATTCAGAGAAATTTTATTGATTTGATATGCGCCGCGCCGCTCAGCGAGAGCGGCATTATACAAATCACGACACAAAAAGAGCGTATTTTCGAGTTTAGCGTTAATTGCTTTGCTCGGAAAAATGCGAAATTTAAGACTTTTGGTTACAATTTGATTAGCCATTTGCTTTTGCTTAACTCAAAAGTGAATCGGACAGGCGTTGTGGAAAGGCTCGAATCTTTCAAGAGCGTCGTTACTTATTGTACACCAAGCCCAAAGCAAAATACACAATGGAACGGACTACATATCCACCCAAATCCGAAGCGGATTATGGATGGAGTCTTGTCCTAAACCTTGATAAAAAAGCCGGATAATAATTTTATTCGGCATCGCCCGGTTGAGGAGTTGGATTTTGATAAACTTTCTCAAAAAAGTTCATCTTCAATTTCAGCCCGTTTCACTTTTGGCTTAATATCACTCAATTTATTTTCCATCAAAATTCTGCCGTGAGCTGCTTCCAATGCTGACGATTCTTCGATCAGTTGATCGGTTTCTTCGATCAGGCGAGTCCAACGCGCCTCATCTTCCGCTTCGTCAAAGGGGATTATTGCCCAATCTTCCCTTTTGTTCGCCGCTTCCTGTTTTTTTCCGTTTTCAGTCATATATTCCTTCGATTCAAAAATTAATTTTATTTTTAGCCGTTTCGAGCAGCGACGGCAAATTTTGATTGCGCCGTCGGGAAATCTCGCACTTCGCACCGGGTGTAGAAGTTTGTCAAAATGCGCGAAATTGTCATATGATTGACCTTCAAATCCCGTGCCGCGCTTCGCAGATTGCCGCCGTTTTCCGACAAGATATTCAGTATGACATTTCCTGCCGCCTTCAGATAAATTTGATCGAGATCATCTTTTTTCAAGTCGAAAGAAACGGTTATCAAATTTTCATCGGCGGCGCGAAAATCATAATAAGCGATTGTTTCATTTTCAATTTCGTCCAACTCAGCTTGATCGATTCTATCGCCCAAAATATTTCTGACCGCATCAAGTGTAATAACGGGAGCATCCAGACATTCGACGGCGAGCCGCGTCGCGGCATTGAGAAGTTCACGAAAATTACCCTGCCAATCGTAACTCTCCAGCAAAAAAAGCGCATCTTCCGATATTTCAAAGGGCAGCGTCCGCTCCATAGCGGCACATTCTCTTTCTAATTCCGCTTGCAGTAAATCTTTGATTTTTTCCTTTTGAAATCGAAGCGGAACGGTTTCAATCGATAGGATATTTAAGCGGTCAAAAAGATCAGACCTAAAACTCCCCTTTTCAACCATCTGCTTTAAGTCCCGGGAAGTCGCCGCCAGGATTCGTGTATCAACGAGGCGTTCAACATTACTTCCAACGCGGCGAATCCGTTTTTCTTCAACGGCTTTGAGCAATTTTGCCTGGAGGGCAAGGGGAATCTCGCCGATTTCGTCGAGAAAAAGCGTTCCGCCGCCCGCGATTTCAAAAAGTCCGGCTTTCGGTGCGGTTGCGCCCGTAAAAGCTCCTTTTTCATAACCGAAAAGCTCGGATTCGAGCAGTTCCTGTGTCAGAGAAGCGCAATTCAGGTTGATGAATTCCTTTTTAGCGCGTGCGCTCTGCTCGTGAAGCCGTTTGGCAATCGTCGTTTTTCCCGTGCCACGCTCACCCGTAATCAGGACATAATGCGGCACGCGGGCGTAACGCGAGATTTTTTCTTCCAATTCCAAAATTCTTGTGTTGTCGTTATTTTCTGAAGTCTTTTTATTCAAAATATTCATTTTCTTTTTTTTAGGTTTTTGTTTAGATTTGCGCTTCTTCTATGTCAATTTATGTGCCGCAAATTCCAACAGATTTTGAATTAACCTAAACCAAAGAAAATAGAAGACTTGTTTTATTATTCATGATTCCAGGCTGAAAATGAATCAGCCGAAGTGTTCACGCCGGCGACAGTAAAGTGTTCACGCCGGCGACACTTTTGCTTTCTGATTTTTGATTTAATCCGCGCTCAATGAACAGATAATTTTCGACCACATGGAGTGTTGCCCGGTGCCAGCACGGGAAGCCTTCCCAAAATGCGTGGCACAGAAAATTTCCCGGCTCGATCAAGCGGCACTCTTTTCTGCTTGTTTCGTAAAACTTTGCTTCACCTTTGACAGTGCGTGTATCGCTCAAAATCAGCATTTTTCCGTTTTCATAGTTGATAAAGGGATTTTCGAGCAGTCTTTCACCGGCTTTATTAATGGCGTTGCGATGACGTTTCCGTAATTTTTCACCTGAATTTTCAGGAATGTTCCGGAGCGTTTCGGCAACAGCTTTTTCAAGGATAAAGGGATTTAATATCATAATTTTGTTTTTTTTTTGGACTTAAACGGCGACAGTTATTTTTTGAACTTCTTCAATCGGCGGCTCAATCAGCCATTCCGGCAACCCGACCGGGCTGTGGATATCGATTAACTGATTCGTATTTTGCTCATAAACGCCCTTTCCGTCGTCTTTTAGCAGATGAAGCGGCGGATATGTCTTTAAGACCTTCGAGAGCGTTTCTCGAGCTGATTTTTCATCTTCGGACAGGAAAAATCGCTGCTTGCTGTTTTGAATAATATTGATCAAACCGATTTCTCTCAGTTCACGAATTTGTTCATAGCTCGATGGAGTTACTTCGATGACGCTTCTACCTTGAAATCTCGTCCGGCGGATTTTCATTTCGCCGAGTAAATCGAAACTTTCATTTTCTTCCCAAACACTTTTGATAATTTCTTCCGCAGTCGTGCCGGAGTTTCTCCAAATACCGAAGCTCCGGCGAATTTCGCCGATCACACTCGATTCAATTTTCACGCCGACAAGTCTCGTTCCGTCGTCCGTTGTCGTGCGAACGATATTGAGCGCATCTTGCTGCAATTTCTTCAGGTTTTTCCAAATCGGCAGAAGCGCGCCGCTTAAAAGATGGATTGTTTTCTGCTCGGTTGGCGGAATTTTCTTTTCTTCGCCGATCCACCAATCCCGCACCCGACTTTTGGGAACGATTTTAAACTTTTGATCGAGTTCGCTTTCACGAATATACAAAAGGTTGTAACCTGCAGGACGGCTGACCGATACCATTTGATAACGGTCGCCCGTTTCCGGGTCGGTATGCGCGAGAGTCGGACGGACGGCGACGAATTCCCCGCTGCTGCGGTTTTCAAAAAAATAAACGCCGTCAAAGTTTGAGATTTCATCAAATCGGGCGGGTCTTGTCGGAACGGTGATTTCGAGTTTGTAATAAACCGTCTGCGCTCCGGTTAAAGTATCTGTGAACAAAACTTGCGGCTCGGCGGACATCTTTACCGAAACTGCTTTCAAATCTTCCATTCCGTCGCGGGTTTTGCCTTTTGCCTTGAGATGTTCAAGGGTTTCGAGAAATGTCCGGTAAAAATAATCGAAGAGCGCGTTCTGCCGCTCGACTTCAAGCGAAAGCAGACGATTCAGAAAACGCGGAACATTGGTTTTCTCGCTTTCCTTGATGTCGCCATCGCCGCCATTGCCGGACTTTAACAATCCCATATCGGCGAGCGTTGCCCGTGGATTCTCAAGTCCTAAAATCTGTTCGCCACTCAGGATTCTGGTAAAGACGACATTCAGAGCGGCGCGTCCTTCCTTCGATTCGAGATTGTATTTATCCAGATTTCCGGCTTTTTCGGCGCGGCGGTCGCCTTTCGTCAAAGCGCCCATATTTCCCAAACGTCTCGCAATCGTCGAAGAAAACCGTTTTTCGCCGCCGAGTTCGGTAAAAACCAGCAAATAAATCGGCGGCGCAACTTGTCCGGTGCGATGTGTGCGCCCGAAATCCTGCACCTGTTTATCGGCTGACCATTTGAGTTCGGCGGCGATATGCAGACGACGCTCTTGATTTCGCACATTTCGGCTGGCGTGAAAACTATCACCCGTAGATGCGACTTCCGACATGATCGCAATCCGTTTTTGCTTGTTTTGAAAGCAATTTTTCTCGTGTAAGTTTATTAAACGATTCGGAACACCCGGAATTTGTCTGGCGCGATATTCCATTCGTCCCGAAAGCGTTCTGATTAAACGTTTTTTGCGTCCGGTCATTTCCGCGACGTTTTCCGTGCCGAAATAATTAACCAATTGATCAAGCGGATGTTCGGGAATTTCCAAAACTGAAAGCCGGTCGATCAATTCCCTTTTGAGTTCGAGCGCAGCGCGGCTTTCCAGTTGTTTTCCGTCTTCGTCTAAAACCGGAACATAAATTGTGTTGCCGCTGTTGGTATCGGTTTCTTCCTGAAAAATTTTAACCGGAAAGCAGTTTTCAACCAGTCGGGAAAGAGTTTCGCGCGGGCTGAAATCGAGGGTCTCAATCGCTTCTTCTTCATCAATTACACGTGCGATTTGTTTTTTCGTCTGTGCTTCGCCTGTTCCGGTCAGCGAAATGACGACCGATTGCTTTTCCGAAAGTGCCGTTTCAATTTCACGAATGAGTGTCGGTACTTTAAAAGCCGTTATCAGATTCCGAAACGCCCGCTGATGCTCAGCCCAGAATTGAGTAACGACAAATCGCCGCGCTATTTTGCTCGAATTTGTCATCTCCAAGGCGCGGTTAAAGTTTTTCAAAACCACAGCCCACGCCCGCGCCATATTGTTATACATGTCGCGTTGCCGAGTCGTTAAATGGTGAATAACTTCGCGGTATTCGACCGCTAAACCGGAATCGGGATCAATACCGTAACTCAAATTGCCGCACAAATATCTGCCCATCGCCTTCAGGTCGCGGGCGACCATCTCCATCGCGCCGACACCGCCCGCTTCAATTTCTTCGGCAAATTGAGAAAAACCGAGCGGAAAGCTCGTGTCAATTCCCCACAATCCGAGCCGCACTTGATAAGCGAGATGCCGCACTTCGCTCGCCGCCGTTGCGGAAGAATAAACCACACGGATTTCCGGGTATTTGAGCGGGTCCTGGATTTCCAGAACTGCCTGTCCGGTCTGGGTTGATTTACCGTTTTCGTCCGCAAAGGCGTGTTTAGCGCGGTGTCCTTCGTCAAAGATTTCAATTCCTTCCCTTCCGAGCCAGCGCATTATTTGACAAGCGCGCCTTTCTCCCGTTTTCGATTTGGCAATGAGCGATTTATAGGTGCAAAAGATGATGCCTTCTCGAAGCAGAATGTTTTGTTCGGGCTTAAATTCGTTGATGAGGCGGATCGGGATTTTGTAACCCAACCGGGCGAATTCTTCGCGCACGGCTTCGATCAAATCGGTTTTTACGGAAAACCAGACGGCTTTTCTTCGATTCTGAAACCAGTTATCCAAAATAATTCCGGCAAGCGTTGAAGTTTTACCCGCACCTGTCCCGTCGCCGATTGATATTCCGGCTCTTGCGCCGTTTGCCAACCTTTGCTCGTGGGCTTGACCGGCATAAATCACGCGCTCGAATTGAAACGCCGAAATCAAAGACTTGTTATTCAAACTATGCGGTAAATTCGGGCGATAGGTAATCGGCGGCGGCGCAACATTTGCCAAACCGGGCGTTTCGACGATCATACCGGGATGTTTCGCGCCGCCTGAAATCCGATGCGGCTGGTATTTGAGCGGCTCATATTCACCTTTTTTACTTACATTTTTCGCATCTTTTGTTAAATTTTCGTCAGATGAAACTGGCAGGATCGAAGCGCAGTTTCCGTCTTCACTCGCAAAAATGCGGTTTGAATCTAAATTATTTTGCATTTTGGTTTGGATTATTGTTTTAATCGAAGATTGAGATTTATGGATTTGTCGAAGGCTTCTTCGGTTGTGGCGGCGGCAATATTAATGATTTTATTTCGGACTTGATTCCAATCGATATTTTGCGGCTCTATTAATTTCTCACCAACAATAAGATTTATATCAACCGATGTGCCGTTTTTGGAATACTCCCGCCCATCTATCTTGATAATTGCTTTAACATCAATTCTGTCGGCAAGTCTACGCCAAAAATCGTTTCCGGTTTTTGTATCGAGTCCGCCCGCCGCGCCTAAGATTATGCCAAACCTGCCGCCTTTTTTTAATCTTTCAAGGGCTGATCGGACGTGCCGAAATCCAAATTTACTGGAGTTTTTTTTTGTTCTCCCCCCATTTGATGAAAACGGCGGATTCATCAATAAAATATCGGGTTTAATGTCCGGGGCAAGAAAATCATTAATGAACTCGGAATTAAACGAAGTTGGTAAAAAGCCGAGTCTGATAAGTAACTCACATCTGCGGGAATCAATTTCATTTGTGTAGGTGTTTAGCCCAAAACCACTTGACCAAACGGCTAAATTCCCTGTTCCCGCCGATGGTTCGAGAACCTGCTCACCCGTTTTAAAGTTTAATAAATATGACAAAAGATAAGCTATGCCTGGCGGAGTGGAAAACTGCTGCCATTTGATTTGCTCATTACTTCTCCACGTTTGAGTCGGCAGTCTTTCAGTAATCGGAGTCAGTATTTCCCGCAAATCTTTCGCAGGATTATTTGAACCGAGTAAATATCGTACATATTTGCTTTGAATTAGTTTATTAAGAGATGTTTCAATAATCTCATGAAAAATGTGCGGATTGACATCAATGCTTACTATACTTCCGATCCCGGAGCAGATATTTATCAATTTTTTATTGCTGATAGTTCCCTTTTCATTTTCAATTATGTGGATAATTTCTTCGATACATAGATCAATCGGGTTTTTACTCATTTGAAGTTTCTGATATTCTTGAAATTTATATAATCAAATTTTTACCTACCGCTTTTTTTGCAGTTTAATATTAAAACTAAGGGGTTATGGTTATAAATACACATACCTCTACATATACTCATACACATACCCACATACTCATTTGTTTACACAGACAGGCATAACCAATTGCATTAATAATTACACACTTGCATACATACTTACTTGACTGCGTAACAATAATCGTGTAGATATAAATAAGGACTTCCACAACTACCGATATACAAAATACACCAAACAATGGCATACGGAACTAAATATAAATCAATTGAAGGATAAATAAATGGCACAAACCATCCAAATACAAAACTTCAAGGGCGGAGTAGGGAAAACGACGACATCCATAAATCTAGCTCACGCGTTGGCTTTAGAAGGCTATAAGATTTTACTGATTGACCTTGACCATCAGGGAAATGCAACGAACGGTTTGGGTTACAAGGTAACTGAAACGACACCGACTTTATTTCACGTCCTGAAAGATGGATTTGACTATCGTGATGCGGTGGCAACCGTCAGAGAAAATCTGGATCTGCTGCCTTCAAACCGTGAAACGGCGGAAGCCGAAGAAGCATTGCAGTATGAACGCAGACGTGAGGAAATTCTCAAACGCCGGTTGGGAAGCCTCGATGAATACGATTACGCAATTTTAGATTGCCCGGCTTCCTTGAGCCTTTTGCATATCAACGCCCTTTTATTTGCCGAAGAAATAATTCTGCCTGTGCGGTCTGAAGTCTGGTCGTATGAAGGAGTTGAGCAAATCTTAAATTCGATGCGGGAGATGCAGGAAGTTTTCGGTTATCAGCCGAAGATTTTAGGAGCGTTGCCGACGATGGTTGATGGCAGATACAACCTGTCCCGCGAAGTCAGGGAACTTCTTATCGAATCTTTCGGCGAAGACCGCGTTTTGCCGCCGATCAGAACCGACAGCAATATCTTAAACTCGCAAAAATCGAGTCAAACAATTTTTGAGTTTGCACCGCGTTCACGGGCGGCGGCAGATTACCGCAAACTCGCCGAAATTGTTATTGAGCAAACTGGTCAAAAAAATGTGAAGCAGAAAAAATCAAAAGGAGGTGCTTAAAAGATGGCAGATAAAGCGAAGCAAACGGAAGAAAATAAACAAGCAACAGAAACTTGGCGAAAACCGCTGAAAGTCCCACCGAGAGATAACGCGATGCGTTCTTTTTATAAAGGCGATGAAGAAGAATCAAGTAAAAAAGCAGAGCAGAAAAAACCAAAAGTTTCGCCGCTTAAAAAAAGTAAAACGGCTAAAATTACACAAAAGCAAAGCGTTCGGTCATCGCCGAAAAAAGTAAACGAAAGTAATGCCAAAACTGAGAAGGGAAGGGAAGCAAATATTTCTCAGAATCAAAAAAACGATTCCGAATCTAATATAGAAAAATTAACCAAAGAAGAATTGTCGGAACAATTAGGTTTTGAAGCCAACGATTTATTCGATGTTCACGAACTGTTACGGGGAAAATCTTTTGATATTTATCAAAATTTGCTTCAATCGTGCGACGAAACGGGACGCTGCAAGATCACCCAGTTAGAGTTGATGGATCGCACGGGAATAAAGAACCGCCGCACATTTTATAAACATGAGGAACGTCTTTTAGGCTTAAAATTGATTGAAAAAAGACATAATCCCGGCGACCATAAAGGCGTTGTTTATAGTATTTTCCAGATGAAAGAAGTTTTGCCGATTCCGTCTGAGATGCTTGAGCAGTTTGAGGTGAAACTCAAAGAGAACGAATAAATTCGGAAGGAGTTTTTATATGGATTGGAATGTTATTTAAAAGTGCATCATCAATTCCTTTGAATTTATCCGACCAAACTAAAAAATTCGTCTGACAGTTATAGCCGTATTGCTTTGCATCTGCAAAACGCATTTCGAGTAATCCGGCGATGTGTCTTGAAACTTGACGTTTATGGCGATAATCGCTGTCAAAGGCAATTAAAATTGAGCGAAAGCGGGTTGCTCTGATGATTTCTTTATGTGAGCAGGAAACGCCGGCAGTTGCAATGACTGAAAATTCCGGTTTTAAAATCTGAGCGGTTTCGGCTTTTAAAGCTCCTTCAGTAATTAAGATCGGTTTTTGAGGTGAATCAATATTATGACAAGCAAAATGAATCGGCGTTCCCGAACTTAATCCGCCCGATCTCTTTGGAGTTGATAACCAAACGTAGCGAACTTTTTTAATCATGCGGCACATAAAGCGAATCTGGCAGGCTTGTACAAAGCCGTCCGCATTGCGGTAGGGAATCAGCATCATTGGAACAGAATAATCCTTATCATTCCATAAACAGACCTTACCTCTTTTATCCAGCCAAAATCCGGGAATTCCGCCGATGCTGGAATTTTGTTTTCTCACATAATCGGGGAAATTTCTATTTATCAAAGAGCGGATCTTTTTCGCTATTTTATTCCTTTCAATGCGAGATTGAGGAAGACTTCCGTAATTTTCAAAATCAAGAATTTTTCGCTCACGCAAACCTTTCGGACCGCTAATAATTTCTTCGGAATTTGTTGCAGGTGCTAGTTTAATTAGTTTTCGATAAGCAAAATCCCGAATCTCAACAGGGGCAAGTTCCGGTTCTTTATAAAACGATTTATCAGAGTAGGGAAGTGATTGGAATGTGGAAAGAGAGTTTCCGTGATAGAAAACTCCCCAACCCGTCTTGCTTACTCGATTCGCATTTTGAATAATTCTGGCACAAAAAGATATTTTTTCGTCCGGCGTGTAACTGCACCAATCGGGTTTTCCGCAAACAAGGCAGACTCTTTTTCGATTCACACGCCTGTAATCTGAATAAGCCATAAATCAGTATTTCATTTTATTTCGACTGCTATTTGCCAACCGCTGATTTTTTATTGATAAATTCACCCTCTGAAATTAGCGAAATTGTTGGCATATTTATTATGAAAAAAGGGTAAGGTTTTGACTAGAAAAGCTTTTTCTCTTTCAAACGATCAATTTCCTGCTGCTTTTCTAAACAACTGTCGCACAAATTGACTTCGTAATCTTTATTTATCGGCTCTTGATAAATTACATCCTTTACAAATATCTAATTATTTGCTTTTTTTCTAACATTTTACAAGGCATTACAACACTAGGAAAAATTTCTTGACTTTTATTAAAAAACTGTTTTATTATTCCTACCGGATACCCTAAATATTATAAAAATTAAAGAAGAACAAACTTAAATTATCTGATAGTTTTATCAATAGATAATTTAAAATGTAATGCTAATTATGTATACCTCACATAATTATGACTTTAGATAGTAAAACCAGGAAAGCCTGCTTATAACAGGTATTTGCCGTTTTTCTTTTTTCCAATAAAAACTATTTTGCAGAGTAAGAGAAATATCTCGTGTTTTTAAGAGGAATTCTCACAAAATCTTAATATGAAAAAATCACAAACAAATTACTTAGCAGATAAAAACTCCTTTTCAAACAGAACAAAAAATAATTTTAAAACCAAAATAAAACGATTCTGTCATCAAACACTTACATTTTTTATTATTTATGTAATTGTCTTTCAATCAATAATTTTTCTGTCTGTTTCAAACTCGTATGGACAGACTGCTAAAAACATAGTGCCTCAGACCGGCGGAGTCGAAAGCACATTGCTGAATCAAACCCGGTCGCTCATACCGAATGTCAATTTTGCGGCACTTCTCGAAGGCTCAAACAAATTTGTTTCTGAAACTGTCGGCAGTATCTTGTCATATTTTTCAGAAGATGAGATTTCATCCGCAAGTATTTATATAGAAAATGCGGTAACGGCTTACGGACCGAAGCAGTTTTTAAGGACAAAGGGGAAACCGAATAATTATGTTGAAACATTTACTCTGCCGCAAAACTGTATTGACGGAACTTATAAAATAGTTGTTAAAAACGGTGAAGCCAACGGCAGCAACCGGATTTCAAGTTCCACTATAACAATCAATCAAGTCGAAATTTTTAGACAAAGTGACTTTAATCAAAATGTCTATCAGCTGGAAAAACCCGTTACGCTTCTGAGCAACAATACGCTGGAGATAAATTTATCAAGCCCACCGAATTCTTACCTAACCATAGAAATTATCGGAGAAAACTGCGGACAGACGGATTCGATTCCGCCGCAACTTGCAATTACCTCGCCGCAGGATAATTTTGCAACTACCGGCGAAGCTATAAATATTTCGGGAACGGCTGATGACACGGGCGAAAATTCCAGCGGAATTGCCCGGATTTTGGTTAATAATAATCCGTCTGCATATAATGCAGTTGATAAAACGTGGCAGTTTGATTCGTTAACTCTTACTTCCGGCACTAATGAGATAACCGTTAAAGCTATTGACAATGCCGGAAATGAAACTACCAGTCGGTTGGTTGTTATCAGAGATTTAACCGCTCCGGTAATTTCAATATCGTCTCCGACAAATTCCGCCGTCATACAAAATGCTTCGGTAAATATCAGCGGAAATGCTTCCGACAGCGGAACGAGTAATTCAGGTATTGAGAGGATTACGGTCAATGGAAATGCAGCTACGTTTGATCTGCTTACTGGTAATTGGAGTCTGGCAGATTTATCTTTGTCGGTTGGCTCAAATACTATAACTGCGATTGCATTTGATAATGCGGGAAATCAGAAAAGTGCGGAGATTACCGTTACCAGAATTGTTAATCAGTCACCGATGGTTGAAGCCGGAAGTAATCAGACGATAGAACTGCCGAATTCAGCAGCTTTAAGCGGAACGGTAAATGATGACGGTTATCCGGTCGGAAGCAGTATAGCTGTCAATTGGAGCAAGGCGAGCGGTCCGGGCGATGTTACTTTTTCAAATCAAAATAATCAAAATACTACAGCCGGTTTCAGCACTCACGGAACATATATTTTAAGGCTGACGGCAACGGACGGCGACTTAACGGCAAACGATGATGTAATTATAACGGTTAATCCACAGAATCAAGCCCCAACGGTCAATGCCGGAGAAGATCAAGTCATAGAGCTTCCCGATACGGTCAATCTGAGCGGAACCGCAGATGACGACGGCTATCCGCAAGGGAGCAATCTCACCACAACTTGGAGCCAAGTAAATGGAAATGGAACGGTTGATTTTGCCAATATAAATTCACCAAATACAACCGCCTCATTTAGTCAAACCGGAGATTACACGCTTCGATTAACGGCGACAGACGGACAGTTATCAACAAGTGAGGACATCACGATTACGGTCAACCCCGAAAATCAGGCTCCGGTAGTAAATGCCGGAGCGGATCAGGAGTTTAATCTGCCCCAGACAGCCGAGTTAAACGGTACGGCAACCGATGACGGTTATCCGCAAAACGGTAGTCTATCTTATACATGGAGCAAGATTACGGGAAATGGAGAGATTACTTTCTCTAGTGCAGTCTCGCCCTCTACCACCGCATCATTTACTCAATCGGGAACTTATACAATTCGCTTAACCGTCAGCGACGGACGAATTTCAGGTAATGATGATTTAACGATCATCGTCAGACCAGTTAATCAAGCACCAACGGTCAACGCCGGTGATGATCAAACAATTGCTATCGGAGAAACTGCCGACTTAAACGGAAGTGTAACTGATGACGGCGAACCTCTCGGCGGCGATCTGACTAAAACCTGGAGTAAAAAAAGCGGTCCGGGCGTGGTTACATTTGCTAACCCGAACAGTCAAACGACAACAGCCGGTTTCAGCGAAGCGGGAACATATGTATTACGTCTTGTCGGTTCGGATTCGGAGCTTTCAATAAGTGACGAAATAACCGTTACAGTTTTGGCAAATAACCAACCACCGACGGTCGCGGCGGGAGTAGATCAGACCATCAATTTACCGCTGAATACTATAAATCTCAGCGGCACGGTAAATGACGACGGCTTACCTCTAAATACGGATATAGTTATTACTTGGACAAAACAAAGCGGTGTCGGAAACGTAACTTTCAGTAATGCCGGATCTGCAATAACTACGGCTGTTTTTGATTCAGCCGGAATATACGTTCTGCGGCTTACCGCATCCGATACCGAATTTACGGTCAACGATGAAATAACAATCGAGGTTATACCCGAGAATACGGCTCCGGTTGTTGATGCCGGAGTTGATCAGATTATCACTTTGCCGAATACCGTAACTGTAGCGGGAGCGGTTTCTGACGACGGGCTGCCTGCCGGAAGCAATGTTGAGGTTAGTTGGAGTAAGGTTTCAGGAGATGGGACGGTTGCGTTTGTTAATGCAAATTCAAAAATTACAGAAGTATCTTTCAGCCAAGCCGGAACTTATGTTCTGAGGCTTACGGCGACGGACGGCGAACTGTCTAAAACCGATGATATTACCATTACCGTTAAGCCGGAAAATCAACCTCCAACGGTTGATGCCGGAATTGATCAGACCATCAGGCTGCCGCAGTCGGCTCAATTAAGTGGTACGGCTGAAGATGACGGTAATCCGGAAGGGGAAACTTTATCCGTAGTTTGGAGTAAGGAAAGCGGTCCCGGCGATGTGGTCTTGGGTAGTCCTAATCTTGTTAATACAAGTGCTTCCTTTAGTGTTGAAGGCGTTTATGTTCTTAAACTTGAGGCAGCCGATTCGGAGCTAACCACCAGCGATACTGTAACCGTTACAGTAGAAAATTCAGGCAGCACACCGACAGCTGATTTTGTTGTTCCTGAAAACGGCGGTCCTATTCAAATGAGCGTAGCAGATGTTTCCAGCACGCAGTCAGCTTCTTATATACCGGAAAGATTACTTGATGAAAACAATTCAACTACCTGGAATACGCAAAGCAGTGCGAGTGGTACACAGTTTGCGACATTTGAACTGGCAGGAGGCGAACAACTTGTAAATGGTTTTCGTCTTCAGCTGTATCGTAATCATCCTTCATCTCAAGTAAAGGATTTCATCGTACAGGTTTCAAGAACTACAACCGATAATGATGCCTTTTCCACGGTTTTATCGGGTTCTCTGCAAAATAATGAGGCAATCCAGGAGTTTTTTGTTTCGGACGAGGCTGTTTTTGCCAAATATATAAAACTTATTTTGGTAAATACACACGCACCGGGTACGAATTTCATTCTCGGAACATTTCAAACTCTCGGTATGGGCGGAGCCGACAATATAGTTTCATTGCCCGGAAAATTCAATCTTGCCCGTAACGATTGTCCATCGCTGTTTATTAACGGTGCAAGTATCGCCAGATACAGCAGTTTTGCAGGTCAGCATCCAACGGAAGTTATCAGAAACGGCACGTGGCAGACAAAAACTACCGAAAATGAATTTGTCGTAATTAAGCTGGCAGGCGATAAGTCATATAATTTGGAAGGCGTTAGAATGCCCGGTAATTATATTGATTATCACAATAAATGGTATCGGGATTTTGAAATATGGGTGTCGGATACGATAGACGAAGATTCGGCTTATATAAAAGTCCTGGAAGCAGTAAAGACCTCTAACGAAATTCAAGATTATATTTTCCCCGGAGGGTCTGTTTCAGCTAAATACGTCAAATTTGTTCCTAAATCCAGTCGCGACGGTGCGACGAACGGGACAATATTTTTTCAGGGGGCTTTGGAAGTATTAACTACGGATGAAGCCGGAATCCATAGTTTCTCTAGCGAACATTCTAACGGAAGGGTAGGAAATGTCTTGGATACGAGTTTTGGTTCTTACTGGTATGCCGCTCCTAATCAAACAACAAACCAATGGATCAAGTTCAGAGTCGGCGGCTCGCAGAAAGTTTACGGAGTTGCCATCGGCGGAAATAATTCGGTCTATGAATATTTCGGTCCGAAAAACTATGAGATAAGAGTTTCAAATACAACCGCCGATGATGCGGCATTTACCACCGTTAAAACGGGAGTTTTATCACCCACAAGAAATATTCAGGAAGTCCGTTTTGATAGTCCGGTAGAAGCTAAATATGTGCAGTTTTACTGGGTTGACGGGTATTCGACTTCCTGGAATTCGGTTTACACACTAAAGATTTTAGCCTTGGCATCTGACGGGGCAGCTTTATTAAAAACTTCAAGTGTCAATGACGTAAACTCAGATCCTTCACAGATATTGAATCTGGACCAGACTCAAATAGGCTGGGAGTCGGCGAGCAATCAAAATGTTGATCAAAGTTTAACACTTAGTTTATATAATAATGAGGTACGGAACATAAACCGTGTTTCACTCAGACCCGGTTGGGTCAATGAATTCGGTTATGCACAACCCGGAATGTCGCCGAAGGATTTCGAGATTCAAGTATCAACTACCGATGAACAGGATTCTTCTTTTACCACCGTTTTTAGCGGAACTTTACAGGCTGCCGACAAGTTACAGCATTTTTATTTTGATGCGATACCGGCACGCTACGTCCGTCTGCTGATAAGAAATAACTACGGACATTCCCGGATCGGTCTGAAAAGTTTTTACGTTTATTCAAGTAATGTCGGTTCAACCGAAGCGAAGTTTTTCGATAACTCGACGGATGAGGATAGCAACATCGTTTCCTACGAGTGGGATTTCGGCGACGGTTCTTCAAGCACGGATAAAAATCCGACACACAATTACGAACAGGAAGGTGAATACACCGTTAGATTAACGGTTACCGACAGCGGCGGATTAACTAATACAACCGAAAAGCACTACAGGGCTTTACCGCCGCTCAAAGCCGACTTTGCCTATTCGCCTCTTTTCCCGCTTGAATCGGGATCGGGACAAATGTCCGTGCGTTTTGTTGATAAATCTTCCTCAAGATTAAGTTTAACGAATGAAAAAATATCGCTTACAACCAACGGAACAAGTTTCCCATATTTAGCACTGGGAAATGTAAGTTATCTGTATCAGGATAGCGGAGTTTATCCAACTACTGTTCAAATCGGTTCAAATTACCATTTAACTTACAAATTTACGAAAAATATAACCGTTACAAATCTTGCTCCGAATGTTAATGCCGGAGAAGACCGAACTGTTTACTGGGGACAAACTTGGGCAATCACACCGACAAATATCTCTGACCCAAGCCCGGTTGACCAGACGACTTTAACCGGCACGTGGAATTTTGGGGATGGTGCATCGGCAAACTGCACGAATTGCACGGTAGCCAATGCAACCGTTAATCATTCGTATGATCTGCCGGGAACTTATACGGCAACTTTAACAATAAACGATAAAGACGGAGCAGGCAGTTCGGATTCGGCTGTTTACACGGTAATTAAAAGACCTACGAGTGTTACATTTCAAAATCCGACGAGAGAAACTCAAAATAATCTTACCGTTCGGGGAACACTGCTCGATACGTTTGCAAATACAGGGATCGGTCAGAAAGTAATTCGACTGAATATAAACGGAGTTGATTTTGTATCTCAAACGGATGCGAACGGAAATTTTGTGCTGACAATTCCGTTTGGAGCGGATTCGCAGTTTGGAAAAATCATTTCTTATTTTGATGAAGATGATTTGTATCAAAGTTCCAGCAATATTTACTCGGTAAATCCGGACAGAAATAAGCCGACGACGGATGTTCCAACCAACGGCGGAACGGATTTTTGGATATCGTTTCCGGCTAATTATCTTGACTTGCAGAATAGACTGGCACTGCTTGTTACTTCTACCAGCGATACGAACGGAACAATTTACTCCGCCGGTTGCGGGATCAACAAAACTTTTCAGGTAACAGCCAATACCGTTACAAGAGTTGAATTAGACAAAAATTGTCAGTCCTCAACATCAGATCAAATTCAAAACTTTGGAATTCGGGTAACTTCGCAGGAGCCGATTATTTTATACGGTCTGAATGAACGCAGTTTTACGACCGATGCGTTTCTGGCACTTCCGGTCAATACGCTCGGAAAAGAATATATTGTATTAGCTTACGCAAACACGAACGGCTTCTCTCCGGCTAGTCAATTCTCGATTGTCGCTGCCGAAGATAACACGAGTGTCGAGATCACTCCGGTTGAAACGACCGGAACGAGGCAAGCCGGCATCCCGTATCAGATTACTTTAAATCAGGGGCAAAGCTACCTGCTCAAAAATACGATTATCGGAAAAGATATTACCGGAAGTTCGGTAACTGCCGATAAACCGATAGCGGTTTTCGGAAGCCACGCATCGGCGACGGTGGATGAATCCATAGTTTGTTGTTCCGATCATTTGGTCGAACAGCTTCCGCCGGTTAATACCTGGGGCAGACGCTTTGTCATCGCCTCATCTTTATCCAGAACAAAAGGTGATTTTTTCCGTTTCGTTGCCGCCTATGACAATACAGCCGTATATCTGAATGGAGCCAGAAAAGCTACGCTCAAACGCGGAGAGTTTTATCAGGAACTTATAAACAGCTCGACCGAAGTTATTTCAACCGAGCCGATTTTGGTCGGACAATTTGCAACCAGCAGCGGATTTGATTCCTCGACAAACGGAGCCGATCCGTTTATGTCAATCGTTCCGCCGTATTCGCAATTTTTAAGTCAATATACACTTGCCGCTCAACAAAGATTTACAAATTATCTGAATCTGGCAGTCCCGAATTCTATTATCGGACAGATTTCTCTGGACGGAAATATTTTAGCTGAAAGTCAATTTTCTGCGGTCGGAAGCAGCGGTTTTTCGGTTGCAAAAATTCCGGTTGCCGTCGGAACACATAATATAAATGCTCCCGCTCCGATAGGTGTTTTCTCTTACGGCTATACAACCGATGAAGGATACGGCTATCCGGGCGGAATGAGTTTGATTCCGAAAATTCGGGGTGAAAGTAATATTTCGGTTTCTCCCGAAACGCTCGTGCGTTTTGTCAATAATCAAGCCTGCCTGAATGTTTCTCTGACGGATGATGAAAGCAATCCGATCGGCGGAAAAAATGTAAGTTTCAGCGTCAGCGGAGTCAATCAGCAAACGGGTAACGGCGTAACCAACGCCTCGGGACAAATCGAGTTTTGTTATACCGGCGGAGCAAATGCCGGAGCAGACACCTTTACGGCAAATTTTGAAAGTGTAAGTAAAACGGCAAGCGTCGTATGGTCTTTATCCAATCAAAAGCCTGCCGTCAATGCCGGCGACGATCAGACAATTACACTGCCCTCAACGGCAACTTTAAACGGAACGGTTTCGGATGACGGTCTGCCGAACAATTCACTAAACGTAAACTGGTCAAAAGTTTCAGGAAGCGGTGAGGTAACATTTATAAATCCCGATTCATCCGAAACGATTGCTGATTTTAGCCTGCCGGGAACATACGTTCTGCGTTTGACCGCCACAGATGGAGAACTAACGACAACCGATGATATCGCCGTAACGGTTAATCCCGAAGTTGTTAATCAAGCACCGACGGCTGATGCCGGAGCGGATCAGACCGTAACCTTAAACGCCAATCTGGTTCAGAATCCGAGTGCCGAAGCTGATCTGATCAATAATGAAATTCCAAGCTGGACGCAAATTCAGGGTTCGAACTGGACTCGTGTCGGTAAAGATTCGGCAAATAATTATCCGCTGCCGAGATTCGGTCAATACTACTTCTATCCGGGTGAAGAAGCGTCCGCCGAACTCAGGCAGGATATAGATGTCCGTGCATACGCGGATGCGATCGATGCCGGAACACAGCAGTTTTCTTGGAAAGCCTTCGTGCGTTCGATGCCGGAAGCAAATCCCGATTCGGCAAGAGTTATATTCGAGTATCGGGATGCAGCGAATCAAAACACCATCGCATCGCTCGATTCGGGTGAGATTACGACCACAAACGGCTGGCACGAAACAAGCGATCTGCGTGTGCCGCCGCCGGGGACGGGCTTTATCAGGATACGCCTGATCGCCACCAGAAACTCCGGCACGACCAACGATGTCTTTTTTGAAGGGCTGAATCTGCGGGCATTCGGCGGAACGGCGGCGGTCAAATTGAGCGGCGAAACTACCGACGACGGACTGCCTGCGGGAAGCACGCTTTTGTCAAACTGGACGGTTTCGCAGGGCGGCGGAAATGTAGTATTCGGCAATGCAAATTCCGCAGATACGACTGCCATTTTTGATGCGGCGGGAACTTATGTCTTGAATCTGGCGGCAAGTGACGGTGAACTTTCGGCAAATGATAACACGACCGTTACGGTTCTTCCATCCAATCAAGCACCGACGGTTGATGCCGGAACGGATGCAGGCGTTACTCTGCCGAATAACTTGCAGCTTAACGGAACTGCGTCCGACGACAGCGGAACGCCGCCGAATGTTCGCTGGGAGAAAGTTTCGGGAGCGGGAATCGTTACGTTTGATGATGCGGATTCTTTGAATACGAATGTTTCCTTTAGTCTGGCGGGAACTTATGTTCTGAAACTCAGAGCCGAAGACGGCGATCTGGATAGAAGCGACGAGATAACCGTAACGGTTGATCCCGCTCCGACCAATCAGCCGCCGGTAGTTTCGACGGGCGGCAATCAGAATATAATCTTGCCGACAAATTCCGTAACGCTGAGCGGCGAAGTTACCGATGACGGTCTGCCGAGTAATAATCTGACCATCGAATGGTCGAAGACGAGCGGCGACGGAAATGTGGTCTTTGCTAATGCGAATTCAGCCAACACCACGGCAACTTTCGATGCGGCGGGAAGCTATGTTCTGCGTCTGACGGCATCGGACGGGCAATATACGGCTTGGAGAGAAACGGTAATAACGGTTAGTCCCGAAGGCACGGGCGGTGAAAATCAAGCCCCGACGGTTGATGTCGGAGCGGATCAGACGATTACGCTTTCGCAGACGACTATTCTGGAAGCGGATATCTCCGACGACGGATTACCGTTGGGCGGAAGTTTTTCGGCAAACTGGACGAAGGTTTCCGGCGACGGAAATGTAGCGTTTTCAAATCCGAATCAAACGGCAACCTATGCGACATTTTCACAAACGGGAACATACGTTCTGCGTCTGACGGTTTCGGATTCGGAACTGACGAATTTTGATGAATTAACGGTAACGGTTGTTGATAATCAATCCGCCCCGACGGTGCAGATCATAACGCCGGACGACGGAGCGGAAGTTTCTGAACCCTTGGCAATTACGGGAAATGTTTCGGGCGGAGATTGGAAGGTTGATTATGCCTTGCAGACGAGCGATTCGGAGCAAAATCTCGAATGGGTAAATCTGTCGCAAGGCACGGGTGCGGTTTCGGGCAATCTGGCGGAATTCGATACGAGCCTTCTGCTGAACGGACTTTATGCGGTTCGCTTGATGACCGCCGATCAATTCGGGCAGACCTCGACCGATATAATCTCGGTCAGCGTTGAAAATAATCTGAAGGTCGGACATTTCACGCTTTCGTTTGAAGATTTGAGCGTTCCGGTGGCGGGCATACCGATTCAGGTTATCAGAACATATGATTCACGCGACAAACGGCGTGGAGACTTCGGAATCGGCTGGACGCTCGGTATCAAGAATGTTCGTCTGGAGAAAAACGGCGTTTTAGGACTCCGCTGGCAGCAGACCTCAAACGGTGCGTTCATTCCGACATACTGCATCAATGCCACCCGTCCGCATATCGTCACGGTAACGATGCCGGACGGAATGGTTGAAAAATTCGAGGCAAAAACCGAAAGAGAATGTCAGCAGGGTGCACCGATCACCGATACACGCCTTATCTTCCGCCCGCAAGCCGGGACACAGGGAAAACTTGAAACCACTACGCCGAGCGATGTCAGAGTTGCGGGCAGCGTTCCCGGACAGGTCGAACTTATCGGCTACGACGGGCAGGGAATCTTTAATTCCGCACGCTTTAAATATATCTCGAAAGAAGGCACGGAATTTATTATAGACCAACTCGGCGGTTTACAGTCGGTCAGGGATTTGAATAACAACACGCTGACCGTTTCGGCAAGCGGTATTACGCATTCTTCGGGCAAAAGCATTTCGTTCGGTCGTGATTCACAAGGACGGATCGCGTCCGTTACCGATCCGAACGGGGCGGTGCAGACATATACTTATGACGTGAACGGCGATCTGATCACGCACACCGACCGCGAATCGAACGCGACGAAATTTACATACTTTACCGATCCTGCCCATCACTTAAAAGACATCGAAGACCCACGCGGAATTCAGCCGATCAGAAACGAATACGATGCGGACGGAAGACTCTCAAAACATATTGATGCCAACGGTAATGAGATAAATTACACGCATAACTTAGCGGCACGAATCGAAACCGTTTCCGACAGATTGGGCAATACGACCACGTTTGAATACGACAATCGCGGCAATGTTCTGCGGCAAACCGATGCGAAGGGCGGAGTCAAGGAATTCAGCTATGACGGGAACGACAATGTGCTGACCGAACGGGACGAACTCGGGCGGACGACGACCTATACTTACGACCAGTTCGATAACCGCACTTCCGTAACGGATAACGACGGCAAGACATCAACCTTTACATACAACAATCTCGGTCAGGTTTTGACAATGACGGATGCGAAGGGAAATGTTGCGACCAATACATATAACTCGACGGGATCGAATCTTCTGACGACGACCGATGCACTTGGCAATACGACGACCTATACATACAGCATTCAGACTGGACAGCGGACTTCGGTTAAAGATGCTCAAGATAATGTTACGAGTTTTGAATACGCGGGAAATTATCTGACGAAGGAAACCGACGCACAGGGGAATGAAACGACATTCGGCTATGACGCAAACGGCAACCGTTCGGCTCAAACCGTCAGAAGAACCAATGCGGGCGGGCAGATCGAAACGATCACGACCACATTTGAATACGACAATCTCAACCGTCTGACCAAAACGACGCTTGCCGACGGGACGTTTACACGGGTTGAATACAATCAGATCGGACAGCAGGCGGCGACGATTGACCAAGCGGGAAATCGCACCGAATTTGAATACGATTCGATGGGACGGCTTATTAAGACGACCTACGCGGACGCGACCTTTGAAGAATCAACCTTTGATGCCGAAGGCAGACGTTTGACATCAAAAGACCGTCTGGGCAGAGTTACGAGTTATCAATACGACGAACTCGGACGGCTTACGCGGACGACTTACGCGGACGGCACATTTACCGAAACGGCTTATGATGCGGCGGGACAAGTTCTAACTTCAACCGATGCGGGAGGAAATACGACTACCTTCGGTTATGACGATCTCGGCAGACGCGAAACGGTCAAAAACGCACTAAATCAGATGACGGCATTTGCCTATGATAATAACGGCAATCAGACTTCGATGACCGATGCTCTCGGGCGTGTGATGAGTTATCAATACGATAAACTGAACCGCCGCACGAAGACGATTTTCGATGATTCGACATTTACCGAAACGACTTATGACACTTTGGGCAGACGGATTAGCGAGAAAGATCAAGCGGGCAAAGTTACGCAGTTTGCTTATGATTCATTGGGAAGATTAACGAAGGTAACGGATGCGTTAGATCAGGAAACCCGTTATGAATACAACGAGATCGGTCAGCAAATAAAGCAGATTGATGCTCTGAACCGCACGACTCGCTATGAATATGACAAATTGGGCAGACGAACCAAACGGATTCTGCCGATGGGACAGGTTGAAACTTACAGTTACAACAATCGCGGAAATTTAGAAGCGAGAACGGACTTTAACGGTAAGACGACGAGCTATAATTACGACATAATGAATAGATTGTTGGCGAAAGTTCCCGACGCATCTTTGAGTGAGCCGACAGTTTCATACACATATAACAATCAAGGTCAGCGTCAGACAATGACCGATGCCAGCGGAACGACTTCTTATACTTATGATGTGAGAAATCGAATGGCATCAAAGCAAACTCCGTTCGGAACGCTCTCTTATACTTACAACGATACGGGAAATATCGAATCGCTCAGAAGTTCAAATTCAAATGGCGTA
Source organism: Pyrinomonadaceae bacterium (assembly GCA_041744535.1). Lineage (GTDB taxonomy): Bacteria > Acidobacteriota > Blastocatellia > Pyrinomonadales > Pyrinomonadaceae > Aridibacter. The sequence goes on along the minus strand of JBGTKR010000336.1, from coordinate 2,389 downwards.
ACGGTTGATTATTCTTACGACCAATTAAACCGACTCGAAACTGTCAAAGACAATAATTTAACAGGAAATCAAACAACGAGTTATAACTATGATGCGGTTGGAAACTTGAAAAGCTACAACTATCCGAATCAAGTAACAACGAATTACAATTACAATAATCTGAATCGTCTGACTTCGATGACGATTGCCAATCCGCAGAATGCTTTGGCGAGTTATAATTATACTCTCGGAGCAAGCGGCAACAGAACGCAGGTTATCGAGAATGGAGCGAGAACGGTAAATTATACTTATGATGATCTGTATCGTTTGACGAGTGAAACGATCAGCGGACTTGGACAAGTAACTTATGGTTACGATGCGGTTGGGAATCGCTTGCAGAGAAACTCAAATATCGCTCCTGTCCCAACGCAAAGTTCGACATTTGACAATAATGATAGATTAAATTCAGACACTTATGATGCCAATGGAAATACCAAGCAAAGTAACGGTAGAACATTCAGCTATGATTATGAAAACAAGCTGACTTCTACATCAGACGGCATTACAATCGTCTATGACGGCGATGGCAACAGAGTTTCAAAAACAGTAAATGGCGTTACCACAAATTATCTAGTAGATACGAATAATCTGACGGGATATGCTCAGGTAGTTGAGGAACTACAAAACGGCAATGTTGTTAAGCAATACACTTACGGACACGATCTAATCAGTCAGAATCACAACGGCGTTGTTTCATTCTACAACTACGATGGACACGGTTCGGTTAGGCAATTAACTGATAATTTAGGAAGCGTAACGGATACTTACACTTACGATGCCTTCGGCAATATCATCTCGCAAACTGGCACAACTGATAATAATTATCTCTATGCTGGTGAGCAGTTCGATAGTGATCTGGGATTTTATTACAATCGAGCCAGATATTTGAATGTCTATACTGGAAGGTTTATAAGTCAGGATACTTATGAGGGCAATAGATTTGAGCCAAAAGGTTTGCATAAATATACTTATGCTGAAAATGATGCTGTAAATAATATTGATCCAAGTGGAAACTCAATACAATCAGAAATACAAGCATTAGCAATTAGAGCAACTGCTTTTATCGGGTCAGTAGGACCAGCTATTCAAAGAGCTTTTACTAATGGAACAATAGGAAACTTTTGGCAAAAACTAGGTCAAAGATCAGAACAATTTGCGGAAGCTGTGTTAGCTCTAAAACCAAATTTAACTGTTACTAGAAATATTCCAGTTGCTAATAGATTTATTGACTTCTTTGTTAAAAATGGTGAAAGGACAGCTTTTATTGAAGTTAAATATTCTTTACCAAGTAAAGTTGGACCATCTATGACAAGACTCGTTGGTCAGGTAAACTCAGCAGCTAGTTCTAATCAAGGTCAAGTAGTTCTTTGGACTTTAAAAGAACCGACACAAAACCAAGTTAGATTAGTTGTTTCTCAAGTTAATAACTCTCAAGTGCAATTTGTTCATGGTGTTGAAGGTCTTTATAAATGGATTCATTTATATTTTGGAGTGTAAATATGAGAAGCAAACTAGCAAAAGCAGTAAGAAAGGAGTTTAAGCTAAAACTTGAAGAGTCTTTCCCTAAATTTAGTGAGGATAAAAATTCCTTATATCCATTAGGAAGTAGGATTTTCTTCTGTGAATTAAAAGAAAGTCTTTTTGCTTTTATTGGGCTTTTAATTTCACCAAAAGATGATAGCTTTACTATTGAAATTGGTTGGTCTAAAAACAAATTATTTCACGAATGCACACGAAATCTACCAAATGAAATTTCTCATCAAGATAGAAGTGGTTGTTTTCGTTTAAGTCATTTATACAATCGAAAACTTGATTTTTGGTGGTATTTGAGTAAAAGGATGACATTAGATGATGACCCTTTTAGTTTTGTAGAAAGTTCTATTGAAGAATCCTTGAATAAAGTTCCAGATTCAATAAATGAAGCTATCGAACAAATTAAAACGTATGCAATTCCTTATTTTGAAAATTTGAAGTCTGTATTTTGAAAATTACAGCAATCTGAATCGGCTGACCTCGATGACAATAGCCAATCCGCAGAATGCTCTAGCAAGTTATGCTTATACTTTGGGAGCATCGGGCAATCGAACACAGGTTATCGAGAATGGAACGAGAACCGTCAATTATGCTTATGATGATCTTTACAGATTAACTTCTGAAACTATCAGTAACCTCGGACAAGTTACTTACGGCTATGATGCGGTTGGAAACAGACTACAACGTAATTCAAATGTTGCTCCTGTGCCAACGCAAAGTTCGACATTTGATAACAACGACAGATTAAATTCAGACGCTTATGATGCAAATGGCAACACGAAACAAAGTAATGGCAAAACTTTTAATTATGATTATG
>JBGTKR010000335.1:0-13764 GCA_041744535.1 Pyrinomonadaceae bacterium | reverse complement strand
TATAAAAATAATTTAGAATGGGGACATTCTTATGAACCAGAATTTGAGGCGTTTTATACTGAAATTATTGCCGTATGGGGAGATACTTTTGAGCAATTGTTAGAATTAGAAAAGGAATTATCCGGCAATGTTCACTTAAATTTAATAATCAAGCCGATAACCAAAAGAGCTTTTAAAAATACTCTTGCTTTACTTATTATGTTATTTTATGAAGATAAAAGTTTCCCGTCGCCTGATATTATCTCAAGCGGTGATGGCGGGATTGATGTAGAATGGGAAACAGATACTAAAATGGTTTCCGTTCATATAGATTATAAATCTCACAAGCGGGATATGATTTTTTATAAAACGCCTGACGGATTTAAGTCCGAGAGCCTGACCATTAAAAATGTTTTTGATTTATTGCGAGATTAAACATTATGCCTGATTTTCCACCTCTGGACTGTTCGGAAGTAGTCTATAGAACGGTTTTTCACAAAAATTGGATTAAAAGCGACGGAAGCTATAGATGGCAAGCATTTAAACCCTATCTTAATGACAAAGATGGGGTTTCTGTTTTCATTGAACCATCAGATATAGATGAACATAGCGAAAAACCATATTTCGGAATTATATCCGTCAAAGTCGGTAGAATTAGAGATTGCTCGACCGAAAAGATCAACTTGGACATAATTCAAGACGAAACTTGGCATGCTAATATCAAGATTCCCTACCACTACGATGAAGACGGAAACGAGAATATGGAAAAACGCCGTAAAATGATGGATTATTGTGAAGCTATAGTAAATAGTAATGCTTTAAGAAATTATGAAGAACAATCTTCATCTTAATTTTCAGTTTTTCCTTTCTATAAATGATGAGTAAAGGAAACCGCCACGAAAATATCACCCATTGGGCGTTGGAACACTTCCGCGAAATGCAAAAGGAAAAAGATAAAAAGGTAAAATGTCGAAAAAGTTTATACTTTTCATTACGTCTATGCCGTTCTGCATAATCCAGCTTATCGCAAAAAGTATGAACTAAATCTCAAACGCGATTTTCCGCGAATTCCGCTTTATGACGATTTTAATAAATGGACTCGTTGGGGCGAAACTTTGATGGATTTGCACATCAATTATGAAACGGTCAAGAAATACGGCTTAGAGCGAAAAGACGTTATCAACAAAGGCGAAACAAAACCTTTTGCCGAATATACGGGCGATGAAACAAAAGGTTTGCAGCCGCCGAAACCGAAACTAAAAGCCGACAAGGATGCGGGAATAATTTACATAGATTCAAACACGATGCTCGCGGGCGTTCCAAAAATCGCTTGGGAATACAAATTGGGAAATCGCTCGGCGTTGGAATGGATTCTCGACCAATACAAAGAAAAGAAACCGAAAGACGCGACCATCCGCGAAAAATTTAACAATTATCGGTTTAATGATTATAAGGAAGAAGTCATCGAACTTTTGCAAAGAGTCTGCACGGTGTCGGTCAGGACGATGGAAATTGTAAATGAGATGGAAATAGATACGGATAAATCGTGATATAATTTGTAAAAGAGGTTGATTATGACTTTAACAATTGAATTAAAACCCGAAACAGAATCACGGCTTAAAACCCGTGCATCGGCGGAAGGTTATGAACCTGACGAATACGTAAAAAAACTTATCGAAGAAGATTCTAACAAACTCAGAACGCTTGATGAGATTTTTGCTCCTTTTCGAGAAAACATCGAAAAAAGCGGCGTTTCGGAAGACGAATTAGACGGGATTTTTACAAATGCCAGACGGGAAGTTTTCGCAGAAAAAAAAACTAAACAAGAATAAGTGGGATATTTCACGAACATTTCCACAGTATTTGATTGCAATATTTTATTACAAGCTGCCGCATCGGGAAAAAGTTCGGCGGCGGCTTGTTTCCGTTTGGTTGAAGAAAAAATCGTCAAGCTTTTTGTTAGCGAGGAAACCTTAACCGAGTTAGAAGAAGTTCTAAACCGCGATTTTATCAAAGAACGATTCGATTTATCTGACGATGCCATCAAAGAATTTATCAATAATTTACGCATTCTGGCAGAAGTATTTAACAAAGTTCCAAAGCATTTTAATTTACCGAGAGATGTTGACGATGAGATTTACATAAACTTAGCAGTCGAGTCCGACACAGATTTTATTGTAACGCGAGATAAAGATTTATTGTATTTAATGAGCAGTTACGATTCGGCAAGCAAGGTATTTCGACAAAGATTCTGTCCCTTAAAGATTGTTGAACCGTTGGAGTTTTTAAGAACTGTTGAAGACAAAATGCAAGAAGTTTTATCTTTAGACCCATAAATTAAGATGAATTCTCGATCAATACAAAGAAAAGAAACCACGCGATAAAACCATCCGCGAGAAATTTAACACATATAAATTTGCCGATTATAAAGAAGAAGTTATTGAATTACTGCAAAGAGTCTGCACGGTTTCGGTCAGGACGATGGAAATTGTAAATGAAAATCAATTTAACAAATAATGTTGATTCGGGGATGCTTACGCTTTTTTGTGTTTTGTGCTAATTTAGTTCGATATGAATCTTTTGGAAAACAGCGATATTTTAGCCGATATTTCTCAGTTTTTAGCCGAAGACATCGGACGCGGGGATATTACGACGCAGGCAACCGTTCCCGAAGGTGTTCGCGGGATCGGGAAATTTTTGGCGAAAGAGGATTTGGTCGTCTGCGGTTTGCCGGTTGCCGAAGCGGTTTTTCAGATACTCGATGCGGAAAGTCCGCAGATTGATGCGTTTGTTAATGAAGGCGAGTTGGTCGAATCGGGAACTGTTTTCGGAACTTTGCAGGGCTACGCCGATGTTTTGCTGACGGGCGAAAGAGTCGCTTTGAATCTGTTGCAGAGAATGTCCGGCATCGCCACGCTTTCGCGGAAATTTGCCGAAGCCGTCGCAGGCACGAATGCCAAGATCGTTGACACGCGGAAGACAACACCGGGACTTCGTATGCTGGAAAAATACGCGGTAACCGTCGGCGGCTGCAAAAATCACCGATACGGTTTGGACGACGGCGTTTTGATAAAGGATAATCACATCGCACTTGCAGGCGGTATTAAAGAAGCGATTTCGGCAGCGAAGGAAAGCGTCGGACATCTGCACAAGATCGAGATCGAGATTTTAAATTGGGCGGAACTCCGCGAAGCCATCGAAGCCGGTGCGGACATCGTAATGCTCGATAATCAAACGCCGGAAGAAGCAGCAAAACTGGTCGAAATGGCGAGAAATCTAAACCCGAATGTGCTGCTCGAAGCCTCCGGCGGAATGAATCTGGAAACGGTTCGTTCCTATGCCGAAGCCGGGGTTGATCTGATCTCGGTCGGGATGCTGACGCATTCGGCACGTGCGATGGACATTTCCTTTAAGATAAAAACGGTGTAAGGTTTAAAAGTGAAATTTGGAAAATACTTATTTTTGTTGGCGGGAATTTCAGGAATTATTCTGCTTTTTCCGCTCTATTTTATGCAAACCGAAACGGGTGAAACGGCGATCTCGCATCCCGCTTTTTACTACGGTTTTATCGGCGTGGCGTTGGCGTTTCAGGTTTTGTTCATAATCATTTCATTTGATCTGGCAAAATACAGAATGGCAATTATTCCCTGTTTTATTGAAAAATTCGCCTTCGCCGTTCCCGTCATAATTTTGTTTTCTCAATCGCGTGTTTCAGACACGATTTTCTGGGCGGGAATTATGGATTTAATTTTGGGAATTTTGTTTGTCATAGTTTTCATCAGCAGCCCGCAACGCAGATTATACCGGAGCTTTTAGATTTTGAAATGAAAAAAACACTTGTTACCTTAGCAGTTTTACTGATCGCTTTTGCCGCCGCGATCTTTATCATCGGACGCACGTTTTATCCCGACAATATCGCCGAAACATCACCCGACGGCGGCAGCAAGAATTTGACCACACGCTTTTATCAAGCCGATCCCGAAACCGTTAAAAATGCCGTCAAAGAAGTTATCCCGACGCTTTCGACCTACGGCGGCAACTGGAAAACCGTCGGTGAATCCGATGACAAAGAAATTTATTCGCTCAAGGCGGAAGTTCCCGTCGTAATGTTCACGGATGATCTGGAAGTAACGGTAAAAAGAGCCGACAACCTGCACGAAATTCGGGTTGATGCCGTTTCAAAATCCCGCGTCGGACAAAGCGATTTCGGCGAAAACGCCCGCCACGTGCGGAAATTTTTGAATGCTTTAGACGAAAAACTAAAACAGAATAGACAGTAATAACAGGGTAAGTAATTAGTTTGGTCAAGAAAAATCCTGTTCATCCTGTTTATTATTTTCCGTTAATATTCCGTTGTTTGGAATTTCAACACTCGTTAAAGCCAGCATTTCTTCGGTCGGTTTCAATAACGGCAAATACCAGATCAACAAAGTGGAAATAATCAGGGCAAACGTGCAGGCAAGTCCGGCTTCGATGCCGTAATTTCCGCCCGAAAATAAATGCGAACCCGTGTCAATTTCCTTAAGCAGCGGTGCGGTCGTGATGTCGGTCAAGCCGCTGACCTCGATGCCGAAGATCGCTCCCTGCACCCAATTCCACGCAAAATGAATGCCGAAGGCGAGCCACAAAGTCCGCGTTTTTAAGTAAGCAATTCCGAGCCAGATTCCCGCCAGAGCGGTATTTATGCTTGAAAAATAATTTGAACCCGGATTATTGAGATGCCCGACGGCGAAAAATGCCGAGGTTATCAAAATTGCGAACCAGGCAAGATTTGCCCGTGTAAATGTTTGAAAAATGTAGCCGCGAACCAGTGCTTCTTCAAACGCCGCACCGATAACAAAGACGATAAACGACACTCCGAGCGTTAAAAGAATCGCCGATTGTCCCGCCGTGTTATTAAAACGAAAACCGTAGCCGCCGAAAACCACCGCGATCAGAACGGCAAGAATCAGCGAACCCGCACCGATCAGTATTCCCAAAGACAAATCCTTAAACCAGTTTTCTGTAAACCACGCACCCAAAGCACGAAACGGTAAATCTTCCAGATATTTTCCGCACAGCCAACCGAGCAAAATCGCCAAAAACAGACCGATCACGCTTTCCAGAATTTTTCCCAAAATCGAACTTCCGTCAAATCCGACGGGCAGATTTATCAAAATAAAATCGGCTGTTCCGGCAAGCAGCCGGAATAAGATCAGAAACAGAATAAAAAAAACCGCCAACCGCCAACCGCTTCGCAGGCGACCTTTTTCGTTGAACAAAATGCTGGTTAAAACCTGATTCTTGGATTTGTAGGTCATAAGTTTTAAATCTTACTTGATGATTTGAAAAAATACTAAGCAGAAAGGGACAAGGGACGAGTGAAAGATCAGCTTATAAACCGTTGAATTATTAATTGATCGATAATAAAAAACTTTCATTCCAACTGATTACTTTTTCAAACCAATTTGTAAAGTCAAATCAAAAATTTATGTTAAAATTAACGTCAAATGGATGAACGCGAATCAAACGGGAAAAAAATTAAAAGCCGCAAACCGCCATGGTTTCTCGGTGGGTTTGTTTTGCTGCTGCTGATATTTTTGTTTCTGCTGCAATCTTCGAATGTATGGAAAAATTTATCGGTCAATTCGGCGGGCGACACGCTGCTTCTTTACGGGCTTTCGTCGCTGAATTTTATTGCCTTTATAATTTTCGCTTTTATTCTCATCCGCAGTCTGCTCAAACTCCGACAGGAACGGCGGACTTTGCAGCTCGGTTCTAAGATCAAAACCCGTCTTTTGATGTATTTTGCGGCGGTCAGCATTTTGCCGCTGGTCGCAATGGCGGTTTTTTCGTATTGGTTTATGAATCGTGCGGTGCAGAATTGGTTTACGCAAATTCCCGAAAATGTGATTCGCAAAACCAATGATGTCCGCAGCGAAACTTATCAAAAACAGCTTGCGAAACTAAAAAAAACCGCCCCGATGCTGGCGGAAGTTCTGGATAAACAGGATATTGCAAGTTGGGATTTACAACAGATTATTGCCGCCGGAGATTTGACGCGGCTTGAAATAATTAATTCCGACAATGAAATTTTAGCCAAAGCGGAAAAAAATCTGTCCGCCGAACAGGAAAATTTGCTGAATAAAAAAATCACGGCTTTTTATCAAAGAGAAAATAATCGGGGTGAAAATAACGGTTTGGTCAAACTCGGCGAAAGTAATTTCAGCATCACAACGGCGGAAATGTCCGGCGGTAAAAAACTGATTTTAGTCAGGGATTTACCGGATGAAAGCGAGATAAACCGTTTGACTCAGGAGGCTTTGACAGAACTCGATAAACTGAAATCCCAGCAGAATGTCGTCAGGCAATTCGGCATCACGACGCTCGGACTTTTAACATTCCTGCTCGTTTTTGCGTCTTCCTGGATCGCGTTTTACATCGGCAAAAATATAACCCGTCCGATTCGTGCCTTAGCCGAAGGTGCGGACGAAATTGCGAAGGGAAATTTTGCCCACCGCGTAGATATTTTTGCCGAAGACGAACTCGATCTGCTGGTCAAATCCTTTAACGAAATGTCCGGCAGACTAGAGGAAAATTCCGCCGAACTCGAAGAACGGCAAAAATATATCGAAACGATTCTGCAATCTCTTTCGACGGGCGTGATCTCCTTTGACGATCAAAACCGCATCACGACGATCAACAAAGCGGCGGTTAAAATGTTTAAACTGGAAGATGCGGATTTTGCCGATTTTGAATTGAATCAGTTGGTAAACAGAGAAAACAGCCGGATTTTAGAGAAGTTGATCTCGCGTGCCAAAAGAATCGGTGTAGCCACCGAACAAACCGCATTGCAACGCGAAAACGAAGACGGAAATGCCGAATCATCCGAAAGTCTGCCCGTTGCTCTGACGGCGACAACTCTGCCCGATAAAAACGGAGCGGTGCTTGTAATTGAAGATTTAACTGAACTTATTACTGCTCAGAGGGCTTCCGCCTGGCAGGAAGTCGCCCGCCGGATGGCTCACGAGATAAAAAATCCGCTAACGCCGATTCAACTTTCAGCCGAACGCATTGCCAAGCGTTTTAAATCATCGAACGGCGAAAACGAATTACGAACTACGAATTACGAATTACGCGAAGACGATAAAAATTCAAAAATAATCAAAGACGGCACGGAAACGATCTTGCGTGAGGTTGCGAGCCTGAAATATATGGTTGACGAGTTTTCGCGTTATGCACGTCTGCCCGAACCGCTGCTCAAAAAGGAAAATCTGAACGAGATCATCAAACAAACCGTTCTGCTTTATCAAGACCGAATTGATGATGTCCGAATCGAGATGAATCTGGCGGAAAATCTGCCGAAAACGCTGATTGACGAGGAGCAGTTAAAGCGTGTTTTTGTCAATTTAATTGATAATTCGTTTGAGGCTTTTGAGAAAACCGACATTGAAAAAGTTATTTCGATCAAAACATTCAACGATCCGGCACGCGATCTGATCGTTGCCGAAGTCGCCGACAACGGCAGAGGCATCGAACCGAGCAGTTTTCAGAAACTTTTTCAACCCTATTTTTCCACCAAAGGACGCGGAACGGGTTTGGGTTTGGCAATCGTCCAAAGAATCGTCAGCGAACACGGCGGCAAAATAAAAGTCGTTTCAAACACTCCAAAAGGTGCGAAATTTATTATAGAATTACCTTTGGCTACGAGTTAAATTATTTTAGGAGCAAAGAAAATGAATAAACAAATTTCAGCAACTTATGAAAATGGAGTTTTAGTTTTGGAAAAGCCTCTGTCAATTTTAGAAGGTTCAAAAGTCGAGATTGTAATTGTAAAAGGTGAGAAAAAGAAAAGAACACCGGCAGAAATTCTGGCTGAGTTGGCAGCTTTACCGCTTGAGGGGAAAACTGATAAATTTTCAGGACGCGATCACGATAAAATTCTTTACGGGGAGAAACAATGATTTTTGTTGATACGAGCGGCTGGTTTGCAAGCATTATTTCAACCGATCAGGATTATGAATCCGCCCGCAAATGGTTTTTGCAAAATAAAGAACCTTTATTTACAACAGATTATATCGTTGATGAAACCCTCACACTTTTTAGGTCACGCGGAGAAAATACGCGAGCTTTACAAATTGCGGAAGAGTTTTTTAGTCAGGAATTATCTGAAATTTATTATTTAAGCAAGGAAGATATTTTGCAGACTTGGGAAATCTTTCGACAATTTTCCGATAAAGAATGGAGTTTTACAGATTGCTCTAGTAAATACATCTGTGAAAAATTAAATATAACTCACGCATTTTCTTTCGACAAACATTTCAAACAGTTCGGAACGATTACGATTGTTCCATAAATTATGTCTAATTCGATTCTAATAGTTGATGATGAACGCGGCATACGTGAAACTCTGCGGAGCGTTTTGGAAGATGAAAACTTCGATGTCGAAACCGTCGGATCGGGTGAGGATTGTCTGAAAAGCGTTAAATCTAATAATTATAGCTGCATTTTGTTGGATGTTTGGCTGGATGGAATTGACGGTTTGGAAACGCTTGAAAAATTGCGTGAAAATGGAAATGATTCGGCAGTCGTGATGATTTCGGGACACGGAAATATCGAAACCGCCGTCAATGCAACAAAACTCGGAGCGTTTGATTTTATCGAAAAACCGCTTTCGTTGGAAAAAACGATTTTGACGGTTCGCAATGCGATAAAGCAGCGGGAACTCGAAAGAGTCAATCAAAATCTATCGGAACAAATCGGGCAGGAATATGAAATGGTCGGCGAATCCGTAGCGATGAGGGCTTTGCGAAAGCAGATCGCTATCGTCGCACCGACCGACGGTAGAGTTTTGATTTCCGGCGAATCCGGCACGGGAAAAGAACTCGTCGCACGGGCGATTCACGCTCAGTCAAAACGTAAAAACACACTTTTTGTCGAGATAAATTCCGCCGCGATTCCCGAAGATTTGGTCGAATCGGAACTTTTCGGACACGCCAAAGGTGCATTTTCGGGGGCGTTGAAGGCAAAAAAAGGAAAGTTTGAAGTAGCCGACGGCGGCACGCTTTTTCTGGACGAGATTGGCGATATGAGCGAGCGTGTGCAGGCGAAAATGCTGCGTGTTCTGGAAGAGCAGAGATTTGAACCAGTCGGAAGCAACACGCCCGTCAATGTTGATGTCCGCGTGATTTCCGCGACGAATAAACGGCTTGACGATCTGATCGAAAACGGAAATTTTCGCACCGATCTGTTTTATCGCCTGAATGTAATCCCGTTTCAAATTCCGCCGCTTCGTGAAAGATTGGAAGATATTCCGGCATTGATCGAGCATTTTAATAAAAAATTCTCGGCGGATTACGGCAAAAAAGTGAAAAAATTTACCGAAGATGCAGTCGAAGCAATGCAGAATTATGCTTGGCTCGGAAATGTCCGTGAACTTCGCAATACGATTGAGCGAATCGTCATTATGAACGAAAAGCAAAAAATAAAAGCGGACGATCTGCCCGCTTTTAATCCGAATGATGAACCCACCGCATCGAGTTTTCGCTTCCCGTCATTTAAAGAAGCCACCGACGCTTACCAACGCGAATTTATCTTACACAAACTCGCCGAAACCGACGGCAACGTAACTAAAGCCGCCGAATCAATGGGAGTTGACCGAAGCCATTTATATCGGCGGATGAAAAATTTGGGAATTCGATCAGGTTAAGTTCAAGATTCAAGATTTAAGATCTAAGATTTTAAAACTGTATTGTCATCTAGAAAATAACTAAATGACAATTTCAATAACATTATAGACAAAAGTGTTAAAACGAAAATAAAGAGATATTCATACAAATAATTTATGAGTAAATCATTAAAGTTAATTGAAATATTTTTGCTTGAATGACTTTTTTCACAAAGTTTTCCAATACAAAATGACTCGTAAATTATTTGTATAGTGAAAGATAAAACAATTGAAGCAAATATAATTTTCACCAATGTTAATTTAGTAAAGGGATTTCTCATTTTCAATTTTAATTGTCAAATTTTTTTATTCTATTCAGCCTTTTGCGGAATATCTTCACCGTCTGCAAAGAATTCCAACGCGGCGGAATTTATGCAGTATCTCTGACCCGTCGGTTTTGGACCATCGTCAAAAACGTGACCTTGATGTCCGTCGCATCTGGCACATCTGGTTTCCGTGCGAACCATTCCGAATTTTGTATCGCGGATGGCTTTTATGTGGTCTTCATCAAACGGCTCATAAAATGAAGCCCAGCCCGTGCCGCTGGTAAATTTTGATTTTGAATGAAAAAGGGGCAGACCGCAGAGTTTGCAGGCGTATGTTCCTTCTTCTTTATTTTCAAGCAGACTTCCGCAAAACGGTGCTTCCGTGCCGTGTTCGAGCAGTATGTGATAAGCCTCGCGGTCTAAATCCTGTGCCAATTCTTCGCGTTTCTCGTGGCTGATTGGTGTGATGTCGTAGCCCGATTCGGAAATGTGTTTATCTTTAGTTTGTGCTGTTGATTCCATAATAAACTCCTTTTGAAAATTAATAATTTATAACTTATATTATCCGTTATCCATTATAAATTATCCATTATCCTCTTGTTTTTGTTCCAATTCGCTGATTTTCTTCTCTATTTTACGAATTATTTTTGTCATCTTCCCCAAACGCCTGAATGCAGCGGTTGAGCGAAGCCAATCGCGGTTGTCGAAGGCGGGAATTCCCGAAATTACTTTACCGTTTTCAACATCGTGCGAAGTTGCGGATTTTGCCGTAACAACAACGTCATCGCCGACTTTCAAATGTCCGGCGATGCCGACTTGTCCGGCTAAAATTACACGCTTGCCGATGTGTGAACTTCCGGCAAGTCCCGTCTGCGAACAAATCAAACTGTCCTCATCAATTGTACAGGAATGACCGATCTGCACGAGATTGTCAATTTTTGTGCCGCGTTTTATTCGTGATTCGCCGACGCTGGCACAATCAATCGCCGTGTTTGCACCGATCTCGACATCATTTTCCAAAACCACACGCCCGACCTGCGGAATTTTCAGCCATTTTTTGTCTTCCGTTTTAGCATAACCGAATCCGTCCGAGCCGATGGTCGAATTATTATGAATAATACAGTTTTCGCCGATTTCGCAGTTTTCACGAACCGAAACATTTGAATGAATTACGGAATTTTTGCCGATTTTTACGCCGTCATAAATTGTTGTATTCGGAAAAATTTTTACACCAATTTCAATTTTACAGTTTTTACCGATGACGACATTCGCCATTATTTCGACATTTTCCTCAACGACGGCGGTTTCATCAATCACGGCGGTTTTGTGAATTGACGGAACAACTTCCGGCATCGGATAAAATTCCCGCAAAGCTAAAGTGTAAGCAACATAAGCATCTTTTGCCCGCAGAATCGCAATACTTCCACGTTCAATTTCAACGCCTTCGCTCAAAAAAATCGCACTTGCTTTTGTCATCCGAACTTGCGGCGTGTATTTCGGATTGGCGAGAAACGTGATTTCTCCCGATTCTGCAATATCTAAACCCGCGGCGGCATTTATTTCTAAATCTGCATCGCCGGATTCTATTTTTGAATCGGTTCTTTCGGCTAATTCTGAAAGTTTCATAACATTAAATACTTGGAAAAAACTAAAGAATAAACTAACATTTTCAAAAGGGGAAATAGAAATTATGAGTCAAAGCAATATAGCCTACAAAAAAGAAGATTTTACCGACGAAGATTATTTGGAGTTTGAGCGAAATGCCGACACGAAACACGAATTCCTAAACGGCAGAATCGTGGCAATGGCAGGTGCAAGCGATACGCATAATGTTATTTCATCGAATATCTACGGCGAAATTTACATTAAATTAAAAGGCTCAGGCTGCAGACCTTTTTCAAGCGATATGCGTGTTAAGGCAATTACGGGCAGTTATTTTTATCCCGATATTGTTATAACTTGCGGCGAAAGGGAATTTGAAGACGAAAAAAAAGATGTTCTGCTCAATCCGAAAGTTATTATCGAAGTCCTTTCAAAATCCACAAAACTCAAAGACCGCAATGATAAATTCGACTCGTATCTAAAACTCGAAAGCCTGACCGCTTATGTTCTGGTTGAACAAAATGAGATGCGAATTGAACATTATTTTCTTAGTGATGAAAACGAATGGAAATTCAGGCTTTTATCAAAAGGCGATGATAAACTTCAGTTTGATTCGATAAATTGCCGGATTTCTCTGGCTGAAATTTATGCGGAAGTCGAACTTGCTCCGAAGTGAAAAAGAATTTACAGTTTAATATACGAACAAAAAACTTTCCCAAAATAGATTTGAAAATTAATGAAACTTTCCCGACGTTTTTGAGTGAAACCATTTATCGCTTTCCCCGACATAAAATTTATACAAAAAATTAATAAGAGGTATTTATAAATGACTAATAACGCAGCTTTGGCTAAACCCAAAAAAAATTATACGGCTGACGAGTATTTGGAAATTGAAAAAAAGGAAAAGAACAAACACGAGCTTTTTAACGGCAAAATTGCTGCTTCTACGGGTTCGAGCCGAAGGCATAATTTGATCGTAACCAATATAACGATTGCCGTCGGAAGCCGTCTTCGTCGGCAGAATCACGAGCTTTACGCAAACAATATGCACGTCAAATTGTCGGATAAAGATTTTTGTTACCCGGACGTAACGATTGTTAAGGATGAACCGAAATTTCTTGGAAAAGATTCGGACATTTTGCTGAATCCGGCGGTGATAATAGAGATTCTGCCCGAACAGATGATGTTCCGGGACGAGATTCGCAAGTTGGAAAAGTATCTGTCCTTAAAAAGCATCAATGAATATCTGCTCGTGCGGGAAGAAGAGATGCGGGTTGAGCATTATGCCAAACAAAATGCGAAACAATGGGTTTATAAAATTTACGACGCTTCAGACGATGTGATTTCGTTAGAATCAATCCAATGCAAAGTTTCTCTGGGTGAGTTTTATTCGCAGATAAAATATTGAATTAATGGATAATTGATAATGGAAAACGGACAATGTAAGAAATTGGCAAAAACCGAAGACCAAAAACCGAAGACCAATTTCATTATAATAAATTCACCGGATCAATCTCCACATAAATAATTTTCAGATCACAAAAATTTGCTTCGGCTTCGGCGAGTGCGAAATCTATTGTTTCGCGTAAATGTCGGCGGTTGCGTGATTTTACTAAAATTTGCAAACGATGTTCGCCTTTCAAACGCGGAAGCGGCGAAGGTGCGGGACCTAAGATTATGCAATGTTTTTTTGAATTTGCCGTGTCTAATGCGGAACGCAGGATTTGTGCGTTGTCGTGGGCGTAATTGTAATTCGGATGTTTTATTAAAATCGAAGACAGAGCGACGAATGGCGGATAATGAAGTTTTTCGCGGAAGGCGATTTCTTGCTCGTAAAATTCATCGTAGTTTTGTGTCTTTGAATGTTTTAGGGCGTAATGTTCGGGATAATATGTTTGGATCAAAACCCGTCCGGGCAAACTGCCGCGTCCGGCTCGTCCCGCAACCTGCGTTAATAATTGAAAAGTTCTTTCGGCGGAACGAAAATCGGGAAGCGATAATCCCGCATCAACTGAAATTACGCCGACTAGCGTTACATTCGGAAAATCGTGTCCTTTGGCAAGCATCTGTGTTCCGACGAGCATATCGAGTTTTCTGTCGCTGAATGCCGAAAGCACATTTTCCATTTCGTGTTTGCGTTTCGTCGTGTCGCGGTCAACTCTGGCAATCCGCAGTTCGGAAAATTTTCTCTGCAAAAGATTTTCGATCTGC
>JBGTKR010000334.1:0-13360 GCA_041744535.1 Pyrinomonadaceae bacterium | reverse complement strand
CAAGACCTGTCGTGGTTCCAACTGTTGTTGAAATATAAAAAAGATGTAATTGATTAGGTCTTTTTAAAAACGCGAAGCGGACTGGAGCGTAAGCGTCCCCGCTTGCGATGAGCGTTTTCTTAAACGCGAAAAAAGTGTTTGTAAACTTTAAAGTTTCAACAAATCTTTAAAGATGTTTAACTCTACTTTCGTGCTATCGCACTCATCGCAAGCGGGACGCTCGCCGCTCCAGTCGAAATCCCGCTTTTTTACCTAATCAATTACAAAAAGATTTTAAATGAATGGATCGGCTTTAAATCTACTTAAAAAAACAAGAATCGAAGTTCTGCCCGAAATTTTTGCCGTCATATCTTTAAATAACGATGAATGGTTGAAACTTCTGCAAAATCCAGAACTTTCTCCGCGGATGACCGCACCGTTTATGATCTTTAAGGATAAATGGGAAGTTACGCTGGTTTTGGATGTGGTTGATTTCGGGACGATTAAACATATTATTCGTGATGCGAAAATAGAGAGAAATTTCCGGCTTTTGAGTTTTGATGTCGAATTGGATTTTGATGTCGTCGGATTTATGGCACAGATTACGAAAATTATTGCCGAAGCGGGAATTTCGATCTTGCCGATCTCGTCTTTTTCCCGCGACCACGTTTTGGTCAGACAAGATGATCTGGCGAATGTTTTGAAGGCTCTGCGTGGATATGTTGATGAGATTTGCTGATAAATGGATTTTTGGAAGGACAAAGTAATTTTTTTAACCGGAGCATCGAGCGGCATCGGCGAAGCGTTGGCTTATGCGACGGCGGAACGCGGGGCGGTTCTCGGTTTGGTCGCACGCCGTGAAGATTTACTAAAAACTATAAAACATAAAATTGAAAAAAACGGCGGAACGGCGAGATATTTTGATTGCGACGTAACGGAAAAAGAAAAATTATGTTCGGCGGCGGAGAGTTTGCGAAACGAATTCGGCAAAATTGACATAATGATCGCCAATGCCGGAATCGGCGGTAATAATAAAGAAACGAGAAATCTCGAAGCGGAAGCGGTTGCTAAAGTTATCAATATAAATTTGCTCGGTGCAGTTAATTCCGTAGCAGCGGTTTTGCCGCATATGCTTGAACAAAAAAGCGGGCAACTTGTGGCAATTTCAAGCCTTGCCGGTTTTCGCGGACTTCCGAAATCCGCTGCATATTCGGCATCAAAAGCCGGAATGACGGTATTTTTTGAAAGTATTCGTTTGGACGTTCAGCACAAAGGAGTTTCGGTTACGATCATTCAACCCGGCTTTATAAAAACGCCTCTGACTTCCGGCAGAGCTAACAAAATGCCTTTTATAATGGAACTCGAAGATTCGATTCCGCTTTTCTTGGATGCAATTGAAAATCAAAAAAAATTCGCCGCCTTTCCTTGGACTTTGGCAACACTTGTCCGTTTAGGCAGAATTTTTCCGGCGTGGCTTTATGACCGAATTGCAGGACGTGCAAGATACAGGGAATAAGTGGTAAGTGGTTAGTGGTAAACGGTAAGTGAAATAAAAAAATCAGGTAGTGTTCTAAAAGTATTGCTTTGAAAAATATGTCCCGAAGGGACTTCTGATAATAGCCCCGTGATTTATCGCGGAGTTAGATATAATAATAAATCTAAAGTCCCGAAGGGACGAAAGAATCTGCCGTCCCTTCGGGACTTAAAACTTTTATTTGATAATTCCCCGCGATAAATCACGGGGCTATTATCAAATGCTCCTACGGAGCGGAAGAAACACAGCATTACTTTCTAGATCACAACCAAAAATTAAAAAACATAAAGTAATTTGAATTACTTACCACTTACCGATTACCGCTTATTATTTATAGTTCCAGACTTTGACGAAACACGCAAAAAGTAAGAAAATTCAAAGAGTTTTTCATATATATCTTTCAAAATCCCGACCATAATCTATGGATTTAATACAAGCAATAATTCTCGGCATTGTGCAGGGATTGACCGAATTTATTCCGATAAGTTCGACGGCTCACCTTGTTTTTGTGAGTCGTTATACAAATCTATACGGCGGAAATCCCGAGCAGATAACGGCGACGATGGCGGTTATTCAACTCGGAACTCTGGCGGCGGTTTTTGTTTACTTTGCGTCGGATATTTGGAACATTTCGGTTTCATTTCTGCAAGACCATTTTGCATTGATTACGGGTGGTAAAAAGAATTATTCGGGAACGCACGGAATTCGTCCGATGTGGATGTCGGATGAAACTTGGTTGGGATGGTTGATTCTGTTCGGTTCGATTCCCGTTGCCGTCTTCGGTTTGGCATTTAAGGATACGATTGAAGGGGCTTTGACAAAAAACTTATGGCTGATCGCTGTAATGCTTATTTTGGTTGCACTGCTTTTGGGAGTGGCGGAATTGGTCGGCAGACAAAGAAAAGAGCTTAAAGAGATAGGCTTGGCGGACGCAGTAATCGTCGGTGTTTCGCAGGTTTTGGCACTTATGCCCGGAGCGAGCCGTTCCGGTTCGACGATTATGGGCGGACTATTTGCCGGATTAAAAAGGGAAGCCGCCGCCCGATTTTCTTTTTTATTGATGATCCCGGCAATTACCGCCAGCGGACTTCTCGAATTAGTCGAGGCTTGGCACATTTTGCCCGATGACAGTTGGCTGCCGCTGATCGTCGGAACAATAGTGGCGGGCATCGTCGGTTATCTGGCGATCTGGTTTTTATTGGCATATCTACGCCGTTATTCAACCGCAGTTTTTATCATTTACCGAATCATACTCGGAGCGGTTATAATAATTTTATTAAATCAAGGAATTCTTTCCCCGCAAATATAAAATGCAAAAGCGTTGGACGGTAAAAAAACACGACTACAAACTCATCAGGGATTTAACCGAATCGTTGAACATTTCGCCGATCATCGCCGCACTTTTGACCTCACGCGGTTATAAAACGGAAGAATCCGCCGGAAAATTTCTTCATCCGCAATATGAACACCTGCACGAACCGAATCTTTTAAAGGGAATGAAAACCGCCGTCAAACGAATTTTGCAGGCAATTGAAAATGACGAAAAAATTCTGATCTGGGGGGATTATGATGTTGACGGAACAACCGGAACTACGGTTTTGCGAAAGGCTCTGGAAATTCTCGGAGCAGAAACGGGTTATCACGTTCCGCACCGTTTTACCGAAGGTTACGGCGTAAATATTCCGACACTTGAAAAGGCAAAAGAGCGTGGATATAAACTCGTAATCAGCGTTGATTGCGGGATAACATCTTTTGAACCAGTCGCCTGGGCAAAGGAAAACGGGATGGATTTTATTGTTACAGACCATCATCTCGCCAAAGAAAAGGGAAATCCCGATGCGTTTGCGGTTATCAATCCGAATCAGAAAGACTGCGAATATCCCGATAAAAATCTGGCGGGAGTCGGAGTTGCGTTCAAACTCGCCCACGCACTTCTGCGGGAAAAGGGACGGGAAAATATCGTTCCGCATTTTCTGAAAATTGTCGCCATCGGAACGGTTGCCGATGTGATGAATTTAACGGGCGAAAATCGTGCGATAGTTTCGCTCGGTTTGCGGGATTTGCCGAACACGGTTAATTACGGGCTAAAGGCTCTGATGGAAGTTTCCGACTGCCGTGCGGAAATGACGAGTTATCATATCGGTTTCCGCATCGCCCCGCGAATAAATGCGGCGGGCAGGATGGATGCGGCGAGAAACGTCGTCGAACTGCTTGAAGCCGATAATTTTGAAAAGGCAAAGGAACTGGCGGAATATCTGAACAGTAAAAACATCGAGCGGCAGAAAGTCCAGATGGATATTACCGAAAAGGCTCTGCTTGAATCGGAAGGCGTAGCGGATAAAAATTTCGTCGTCGTTTCGGGAAAAAACTGGCATCGCGGCGTGATCGGTCTGGCGGCTTCTAAAATTGCCGAAAAACTCTATCGTCCGACGATTGTTATTTCGGTTGACGACGAAGGAATGGGACACGGGTCGGCACGTTCGATTGCGGATTATCATTTATTAAAAGGTTTGGATTCGTGTGCCGATCTGTTTGAAAGCTACGGCGGACACGCCGCCGCGGCGGGAATGCGTATAAAGTCTGAAAACATTGAAAAACTTCAGGAAAAAATGGACGAACACGCCACAGAAAATTTATCGGCGGAGGATTTGACTCCCGAAATAAAAATTGACGCGAATGTTTCGGCGGAATCTTTAGATTTGGGATTGGTCGAGGACTTAAAACAACTCGAACCCTTCGGAATGGGGAATCCAAAACCCGTTTTTGCGACAAAGGATTTTATCCTGACCGATGAACCATGGATTATGAAGGATAAGCATTTGAAACTAAAATTAACCGCCGATAACGGCAAAATTTTTGAAGCCGTCTGGTGGAACGGTGTCGAACAGACAAACGGGCAAACTCTCGCACCCGAAAAACGCATCGAACTGGCATATACGCCCGAAGCCAACACTTGGCGGGGAAATACGAGATTGCAATTAGTTATAAAGGATTTGCGAAACTCTTGATAATGCCGGAGGATTTTAAAAAAATGAATTTATCTTTAAAATGGCGGGAAATTATCGAAAACCCGTTTTTTCAAAATGTTCCTTATAAAGTCGAATTAAATAAATTCGGACAGATTTTAATGAGTCCGGCATCAAATCAGCACGGCATTCTGCAATATCAGATTGGTCGTGAAATAGAGGATAATAAACAGTCCGGAACGATAATTATCGAATGTTCGGTGCTGACGAGTGAGGGCGTAAAAGTTGCCGATGTTGCTTGGGCTTCGGATGAATTTATTGAAGAATTCGGTTTTCAAACGCCGTATAAAAAAGCACCGGAAATTTGCATCGAAGTTCTGTCGCCCGCCAACAGCAAAGCGGAAATCGAGGAAAAAATTCGTCTTTATCTGGAAAAAGGAGCATTTGAGGTTTGGACGGTTACGATTAATAGAAAGATCAAATATTTCACGCACACGGGCGAGGTTAAGAGATCAAAAATTGTCGGTTCGGTCAAATTATAATGTCTGAAATACAAGAAACGAAAAAAAGCTATAACTTTCGTGCAAAAATGCCTTTGATTTTGCGGGGTTTGGCGGTGTTCGGATTTGTTGCGGCGATTTTGGTTATAGGCATCGGGTTTTATAATGCACGCAACAATCAGACATTTCGGATGAAGGGTTTTCCGGCGGAACTTTCCGAAGAAGTGGTCGCGGTCGTCAACGGATATGAACGAACGGAAAGCGATAACGGAATCGTCAAATATTTGATTAAAGCCGATAAAGCAACTACCTTCAAAGATAATCATCAGGAATTGGAAAATGTATTTTTGCAGGTTTATGATCCGAAAAATAATAAACTTTCCGATAAAATATCGGCGGTCAAGGCAGTTTATATTCCCGATAAAGTTGATTCCAAAGATTTCAAATTGTTTCTGGCGGGCAATGTTGATATTGAAACACGCAATAATTTGAAGGTTAAAACCGAGCAGTTGACCTACGATAAAAAAACCGAAGTTGCCGACGCGGAAGAAACGGTTGAATTTGCAAGGGACAATATTTCGGGCAAATCCTTCGGTGCAATCGTCAATATCAAAGACAGAACGCTCGATCTTTTAAAGGATGTAGAGATTTTCGCACATCAGACGGATGACGGGAAAATCTTGGCATCGTCCGATGTTAAAACGGCGAAGATACTTGCCGGACGTGCCTTTGTCAGCCAAGTTCCCGAAAAGATAAAACTCGAACAGGGCGTGGAAATTTATCTGACACCGCAGAGTGAAGTCAACGGAAATTTGACGCAAGCCACCGACATCAAGGCAAATCAGGCGACGGCTTTTTTTACAAATAAAGAGGTAGATAAAATTGAGTTGAACGGGAATGTTGACGTTTATCAAAAACCGAACGGCAATAATTCAGGCTGGACGAAAACAAAGGCAAATCGTGCAATCGCAACAGTTAATAAGGAATTAAAACGGCTGGAACTTTACGACAATGTTGTTATCGAAACTACTGCAAATGATTCTAAACCGACAAAAATAAGTTCGGGAAGTGCGGTTTATATAAAGGATACGGATATTTTCGACTTAAAAAATAATGTTGAGATCATCACCGTCGAAGATGCAAAACCGACACGGATACGGGCTGAAACGGCATTTTACGATCAGAGAGGCGGCAAGGTTTTATTGACCGGAAATACCGAAATTATTCAAGGCGGCGATCTTGTCAAAGGTGATGTGTTAAACGCCGAACTTTTCCCGAACAAAAGAATAAAAAATGCCGTTGCAAACGGGAATGCGTTTTTAAGACAGGATAGTGCTGACCGAAAAACCGAAGTTTCAGCTTCGGAAATTACCGCCAATTTTAATCAGGATGCGTTGATTCAAAAGGCAAATGCGACGGGCGGCAGCGATGTTAAGGTAATTCCGAAAAATTCCAATGAATATAAACAATTCGGTTTGTTTGCTCCGAAGGCGATCAATCTCGGTTTTAGAAATGACGGAACTTTGAGCAATTTGAACACGCAGGGCAGAACGACGATAAAATTAAACGCGGCAAATAATTCGCCGGATTCCGCAAATAAAAATTTAACTGCGGATTCCGTCAATACGACGATCAGCAATAACGGGAAGGAATTGGTTACGGCACAGGCGAAGGGCGATGCGGAACTGGTCGTTGAACCGTTGCGGGCTTCAAAGGAAAATTATAAATCCGTCGTTAATGCGGCGGAATTTAACTGCGATTTTTACCCCGGAAATAATGCCAAATCCTGTGTGGCAAAATCGGATGCAAAAGCGGTTCGGTATCCGACGGTCAAAAGTCAAAGCAAACAAACTCTGGAAGCAAATTCGCTGACGGCGGTTTTTAGTCAAACGGATCAGGATGTCGAAAAATTCGATGCCAACGGCAATGCAAAATTTAACGAAGCCGACAGAAACGGGATTGCTAATCGTATAATTTACACGGCAAATGACGGTTTTGTAAAATTAAGCGGCGGCGAACCGACGGTTTGGGATTCACAGGCACGGGCAAAGGCAAACGAGATTGATTGGGATACGCAGAACGAAAAATCGGTTTTGCGTGGCGATGTCAGCACGACCTATTATTCGCAAAAACAAACCGGCGGTGCGACTCCGTTTCAAGATGTAAATTCGCCCGTTTTTCTAACCGCTCAAAATGCAAGTTTCGACCATAAAGCCGAAACCGCACTTTATACGGGAAACGCAAGGGCTTGGCAATCCAATAATTATGTCCGGGCGGAAAAATTATTTTTACAGCAAAAAGATCAGCAGTTATACGCCGAAGGAAAAGTGCAAAGTATGCTCTATGACGCAAAACAAACCGTCGGCGGAAAATCTTCGAAAAATCCCGTTTATGCAACCGCCGATAAAATGACCTATCAGGGAAATTTGAATTTGCTGCGTTATGAAAATAATGTTGACATACGGCAGGGAACGGATCGCATCGTTGCGGGCGTGGCGAATGTTTTTCTGGATAAAAATAACGAACTTACAAAAACGGTGGTAACAAACGATGTCGTGATAACGCAGCCGAATCGCCGGGCGACGGGAGATTTTGCTCAATACACGGCGGAAGATGAATCAATCGTCCTCCGCGGCAATCCGGCAAAGGTTTCCGATGCCGAAAGCGGTTCTTCGCAAGGTCGGGAAGTCGTCGTCAACCTCAGAGAAAATCGCGTCGTCGGCAAAGGTTCGGATTCCAAAAACGGCACGGGCAGAACACGCACGGTTTATAAAATAAAGAACGGAAAGATCAATGAATAATGGATAATGGATAATGGATAATTTCTGAATAGCAGGTTTCCGTTTATTTGAGATTTTTCTCTATTTTCATATTATCCATTATCCATTATCCGTTATCCATTGTTATAATAGCTGCGTGGAAAACGGTTCGGAAAATTCTAATAATTCATTGACGGCGGAGCATTTACAAAAAACTTACGGACGGCGGCGAGTCGTGGATGATGTCAGTTTGTTTGTTGAACAGGGCGAAGTTGTCGGACTTTTGGGAGCGAACGGGGCGGGCAAAACGACCACGTTTTATATGATGACGGGGCTGGAGCGAGCCGAAAAAGGTAAAATAGTTCTCAACGGGCAGAACGTAACCAAACTGCCGATGTATCTGCGGGCAAGACTCGGACTCGGATATTTGCCACAAGAACCTTCGATCTTTCGTAAACTTTCCGCCGAACAGAATATTTTAGCCGTGCTGGAAACCTTGCGAATCTCCAGAGCCGCCAGATTTGCCAGACTGGAGGAACTGCTGGAAGAGTTCGGAGTCGCTCACGTCAGGAAAATACGCGGCGATTCGCTTTCGGGCGGTGAAAGACGCAGAGTTGAAATCGCCAGATGTCTGGCAACCGATCCGCAATTTATACTTTTAGATGAACCTTTTGCGGGAATTGATCCGATTGCAATTGACGATATACGCGAGATAATTCTTTATCTTAAAGGTCAATCCATCGGGATTTTGATCACCGATCACAATGTGCGTGAAACTTTGGGAATTACCGATCGTGCTTATATAATGGCGGATGGCGAGATTTTAAGAAGCGGCGAGCCGCAGACTCTGGTCGAAGATGAAGATGTCCGCCGACTTTATCTCGGTGAAAGATTTAAATTGTAGGTTTTTCACATTTTATGTCGTTTTCGGTTATAATAAGTTTAACCGGAATTTAACCGCTGTTTAGAAATATTGTGAGAACTTTTTCAATTTTATAAATGTCATCATTAAGACTTACACAAAAATTACAGCAAAGAATGGTGCTAACGCCGCAGCTGCGTCAACGCATCGAAATGCTGCAAATGACGACGCTGGAACTCAGCGAATTGATTCAGACCGAACTTAACGAAAATCCGATTTTGGAAGAAGTCGAAACCGAAGATGAAATTCAGGAATTAGCGGAACAAATAATTGATAATTATGCCGACGGAAGCGAAGTAGAATTTGAAAAGGGTTTTGATGAAAACGGAAATGGTTCGGATAAAGAAGCCGATACGGATTATTCGGAATATGACTCGGTCAAAGCACAGGAAATGACCGAGAACGGTCATACAAATGAAAATTCCGATGAGTCCAATGAAGACCCGGATAATGACTTTGAAGAAGACGGAGCGGATTCATTTGAAGAAATAGATTTTGACAGGGAATTCAAAGAATATCTGGATCCCGGTTACAAAACACAGGAATTTGAACACCGCGACGATCTTCCGAGTTTTGAGCAGTTTTTATCGAGTTCCGAAACATTGAATGAACATCTTGAATGGCAGTTAAATTTACTGCCGATAAGTGCGGAAGTCGAAGAAGCCGGAATTTGCGTGATCGGAAATATAGACGGCTTCGGCAGATTACACGCAACTAATGAAGAAATCGCCGAAATGTGCGGATGCAGCGTGGAAATTGTCGAAAATGCCCGCCAAAAAGTTATGCGGCTCGAACCCGTCGGTTGCGGAACGAGAGATATAAAGGAATGTCTGCTCGTGCAGTTGGAAGTTAATGGACACGGAGAAAGTCTTGCCACCGATCTGGTTGAAAATCATCTGGAAAATATACAGCCGCACAGGCTTCATCATCTTGCCAAAGATACGGGTTTGGATGTTCAAACTCTGGACGATGAGATCGAAAAAATACGTGAATTAAATCCATATCCCGGCAAACTTTATTCAACCGACAAACCCATATACGTTTCTCCGGAAGTCTATATCGAAAAAATAGAAGGCGAGTATGTCATATATTTTGCCGATAACGGGAGTCCGCGTTTGAGGATCAGCCGGACGTATCAGCAGATTCTTGAAAAAGGCGAGGCAAATAAAGAAACGAAAGATTTTATTAAGGATAAAGTCCGCTCGGCGGTTGATCTTTTAAGAAATATAGAACATCGCCGCCAGACGATCTACCGTGTCGTCGAGTGTATCATTCATAAGCAGAGGGATTTTTTGGATAAAGGTGTCGAATACCTAAAACCGATGATGCTCAAAGATGTCGCCGAAGATATAGGAATGCACCTTTCAACAATTTCGCGGGTCGTCAATCGAAAATATGCACACACTCCGCAGGGAGTTATCGAAATTCGTCGGTTTTTCAGCGAAGGTATGATGAACGAAGACGGTGAAAATGTTTCAACCCGAATCCTAAAGCTCAACATCAAAAAGATCATCGAGGAAGAAGATACGAAAAAACCTCTGACCGACGACAAGATCGCCAAACTTCTCGGCAAGGACGGAGTTAAAATATCACGCCGGACAATTGCCAAATACCGTGACCAAATGAATATTCCCGGTTCACGTGAAAGAAAAATTATCGTTTAATCAATACTGCTGGTCTTTGGATTTCGGTCTTTGGTTTTTGGAAGAGATTAGTTTAAGTAAAATTTAAAATTTAATAAATTTAGCCAAAGACCAAAAACCGAAGACCGAAGACCAATTTTATAAAAAAACTGAGGTGCAAAATATGAAATTTGAATATACGGGAAGGCACATAGAGGTTACGCCGGCAATGCGTTCCCACGTTGAGGAGCATTTTGAAAGAATAGATCATCTTTTCGGCAAAGATGATAATCACGCTCATATAATAATCGTCGTCGAACACGGAAAGCATACTTCGGAAATTATCGTCAAAGGGCGGAATCAGGTTTTGACGGCGACTTCGGTTTCCGAAGATATGTATCTTTCACTTTCGCAATCAATTGCTAAAATCGAAAAACAAGCTCTTAAACTTAAAAACAAAATTATTGACAAATCGCATAAAGCCAAAAAGATCAGTAAAGTTGTCGGTCAAGATGAAATTGTCGAACCCGAACCGGAAACTCCTAATATAATTAATGTTGAAAACTATTCAATTAAACCGATGACGGCGGATGAAGCGGCGATGAAACTCGATCAGGACGAGCATCAATTTTTGGTTTTCCGCAATGCACAAAATGAAAATGTTTCGGTCATTTATAAACGAAAAGACGGCAATTACGGGTTGATAAGTCCCTAAAATCAAATTTTATATTCATGCACATTTAAAGGAAATAATGAAATCCGAATTGTCTGAAGACCCGAAAATTTCTGTTGCTGAGTTCGTGGAAAAATCTTCGGCGGAAATGGAATTCGAGATTTTAGCGGGAGAAAAATTTTTAGATTCAAAATTTATAGATTCCCCGCGAATTCAAAAACTCGGTCTGGCATTGGCAGGATTTGCACATTATATCCACGACGGAAGATTACAAATTGTCGGACAGAGCGAAACTTCATATTTAAACCAACTAGGTGCAGCGGAACGATATAATGCTTTAACTAATTTAGATTTAGATAAAATCAACTGTATTTTAATTACAAAAGGTTTAGAACCGTCGCCGGAATTGCTTGAAATTGCCGAAAAAAACAATTTACCACTTTTGAAAACTCCGCTCGTCAGTTCGCTTGCGATCGGTGCGGTTTCCGCACTTTTACAAAAAGCTCTCGCTCCTCAAATTTCGATCCACGGCGTAATGATCGGCATATACGGTTTGGGGTTATTGATTTTGGGCGAATCGGGCATCGGAAAATCCGAATGTGCTTTGGACTTGATAACACGCGGACACAGACTTATTTCCGACGATATTGTAACGATCAAAAAAGTCGGCGATGTGCTGGAGGGAAGTTCACCCGAATTGACAAAAGAACATCTGGAAATTCGCGGACTCGGAATTCTAAATATCCGCGATCTGTTCGGAGTTTCGGCACTCGGACAAAATAAGCCGATTGATCTTTGCATCGAGTTTAGAAAATGGAACGATGCTGCCGACATTGACAGGCTTGGATTAAAAACAAAGACGGAGAAAATTTTTGATTTGAAAATCCCGAAATTTATTTTGCCGGTAAGTTCAGGCAGAAATTTGACAACTTTAGTTGAAACCGCCGTGCGGTTTCATCTTTTAAAGGTTGCCGGACACGACGCGGCTCAAACATTAATTGCAAAACACGACACTTTGATAATGAATAATGAATAACGGATAATGGATAATATGACTGTTGGAAAAAAGTTTTATAAATTATTTATAAACATTATTTTCCGTTATCCATTTTCCGTTTTCCATTTTAAAAGAATTTATGACAAACAAAAAAACGAAGGCAAAACAAAGTCCGAATTTTGTTATAATAACCGGATTGAGCGGTTCGGGAATGAGTTCGGCGACGAATGCTTTTGAAGATTTGGGTTATTTTTGTGTTGATAATCTGCCGATCACGATGCTTTCTACTTTTGCACGTCTGCTGATTCCGAGCGACGAAGAAGTTGCCGCCATCGAAAAGGCGGCACTTGTTATAAATATCCGCGAAAGACATTTCTTATCGGACTTTCCCGCTGAGTTAAAGAAGTTAAAAAGTAAAAAATTAAAACCTTTCGTATTATTTTTTGAAGCTTCGGATAAAATTCTGCAAAGAAGATTCAGCGAAACCCGCCGTCCGCATCCGACTGATAAGGGAAAAGGACTTTTAGAAGCAATTCGGGCTGAAAAAAAGGCGATGAATGAAGTTCGAAAAATAGCCGATCTGATCATAGACACCAGCAATCATACCGTTCACACGCTAAGGCGTAAGCTGGTCAATGAGTTCAGTCACTTTGAAGATGGTGTTCCGATGGAGGTCGAGATCGTCAGTTTCGGTCATAAACACGGTGTGCCGGGTGCGGTTGATCTATTATTTGATGTGCGACATCTTCCGAATCCTTACTTTGAAAAAAAATTAAAACAATTGCCCGGAACCGATAAAAATGTAATAAAATTTTTGGAAACACAGGAAGAGGTTCAGGAAACAATTAAACGCTTTGTTGATCTGTTGACATATTTACTGCCGCTTTATAAAAAGGAAGGAAAATCGTATTTAACGATCGGAATCGGATGCACGGGCGGAAGACATCGTTCCGTGATGACGGCAAATAAGATCGGTGAAAAATTATTGAAAAATGATTTTGAAGTCAAGGTCGTTCACAGAGATGTAAAGAAGTAATAAGAGGTGAAAATATATGGAAAAGATAGGCGGTGTCATAGTTTCACACGGTCAGTTGGCAAATGAATTGTTAAAAGCAACGAAGGAAGTTGTCGGGGAATTAGATCATATCGCGGCGGTTTCGATAGGTTGGAACGACGATGTTGAAAAGGTTCAAAAAGAAATAAAAAAAGCCATCGAAGAAGTTTCAAATAAGAAGGGTGTTTTACTTTTAACCGATATGTTCGGCGGCACACCGACAAATATTTCGGCAATGTTTATTAAGGAAAATGAAGTTGAGGTTGTAACCGGAGTAAATTTACCGATGGTTATCAAACTTGCTTCACAAAATGACAATCACACTTTATCGGAAATGGCGGAAGCGGTTGAAGC
>JBGTKR010000333.1:0-3396 GCA_041744535.1 Pyrinomonadaceae bacterium | reverse complement strand
TGAAGCGTTAGAAAAATATTTGTCAGGCAAACAGAATGATTTATGATAAATATTCAGTTTCCATAAAAATAAACAGGAGATTAATCTTTTGAACGAAAAAATACGCGGGCTTTTTCCCGCATTGAAAAATTATAATTATTTAAATAGTGCCGCCGTAACGCCTCTGCCGACGGTGGCAATTGAAGCGGTTAATTCGCAGTTAAAAGACGTTTCTGAACACGGTTCGACGCATTATCCGAAATGGGTGGAAACCAAAAACCGGACACGCAGCGTGATTGCCGGAATGCTCAATGTCGGGGCGGAACAGATTGCGTTTATGCGAAATACTTCCGATGGGTTTGCGACCGTGGCAAATGGAATGACTTGGAAAAAGGGCGATAATATCGTCAGTTTTGAACGTGAATTTCCGGCGAATTTTTATGCGTGGCGGAGAGTTCGGGACAAATTCGGCGTGGAATTAAAAATGTGTCCCGAAAGAAACGGGCGGATTGATCTGGATGAATTTATCGGGTTGATTGATGAAAATACACGCCTTGTAACGATAAGTGCGGTGCAGTTTGCTTCGGGTTTTCGGGCGGATTTGGAACGAATTGGTGAAGCGGCGAGAAAAGTTGATGCACTTTTTGCGGTAGATATTATTCAAGCCTTCGGCACGATGCCGTTTGATCTGTCCGCACAAAATGTGGATATTGCGTCGGGTGCTTCGCATAAATGGCTTTGTTCGCCGGAAGGCTGCGGGATTTTATATCTTTCGGAAAAGGCAAGGGAAAGAATCGAACCGACTCTTGTCGGCTGGATAAGTGTCGCTGAACCGTGGGATTTTCAGGACTTGGAACAGGAATATAAACCGAATGCTTTAGCTTGGGAAACGGGAACGGGAACTTCTTCACTTTTTTACGGTCTGGAGCAGAGTTTGAAATTATTAAATGATACGGGAATTGAAAATATCGAAAAATACTTGGAAGAATTAACGGATTTTCTGTGCGAAATCGTGCCTTCCGATAAATATCGAATCGTCAGTTCACGCGAAAAGAACGAGAAATCACAGATCGTCTGCATCGAGCCGCTAAACGGTTTGACTTCCGATGAAATTTTTAAGGAACTCGAAGGCAAAAGAATAATCGTTTCATCCCGCAATAATAAACTCCGTGTTGCACCGCACTTTTTTAATAATCGGGAGGATATTGAAAATCTGGTCGGGAATTTACCGTAACGGGTTAATCTTTTAATAATTTTTCGGAAACAATTTCGGGCGTTAATTGATCGAGATTTAATCTCGTCATTCCGCCCGCATCCGAAAAAGTTTCCCATGCACGGCGGCGTTTGTTGGTGTATCTGAAATAGAGCAGACCGACGAAGAAACCGACCACGATGGAAAAACCCATACCGAGAACGATAACTAAAACGGTTGATACAAAAACACCTGAAAGCGTGCCGATAATTGCTCTTTCTGCTTGTTTGTATAAATTCGGATTCGTCCCCAGCCACTGCACGGTTTTTTGATATTTTATTTGATCGAAAAGTGTATTTGCCGATGTTTCATCAGTTCCGTCAAAAAGAAAAACATTATAATTTCCGATGCGGCGGTAAAATACATTTTCATCAATCTGCGATAATTTTTCCGTAACTTTTTTGTCCGTATCGGTGGAGGCTTGCGGTGTTGCATATTCGACTATCAGGAGTTTTCCCTGCGGATAATTTGCGGTTACGGCTTCGGTTGCACTGACAAAATCCACCTCCGAGAAGATCGGACGGTTTCCCAACGCATCAATCAATTCAGGTTTAACGGTTATAAAAACCGCCTCTTTTTGCTTGTTTTTCCAATCCGGCAGATGCTTTATAAGCACGGGAATTCCTTCTACTTCGGATATTTCTTGACTTTTCCAAATATCGGTGTTTTCATTTTCCTGAGCATAACCCGTAAATGAGGCAAACATTAAAGTTATGATTAAAAACAGACTTAAAATAAATACTTTGAACATTAAATAATTTTCCTGTTAGACTTCGATTTTGAAAACAATTTTATCATTAAAAGATGAAATTAAAATGATAAATTGCAACAAAATACAGATTTCAGCGTGTAATACTTTCACACAATTCGACAAAATTGTGTATTAATTGCGTCAAAAGCTATACGATTTGGTTTAAATCTAAATTGTGATGATTTGCGAATATAAAAGTATGCCTGATATTTTTGGAATAAAACCGTTATATTTACGATATTATACAGATAGAAATTGAAAAAATTATTTATGGCACACTAATTGTAGTTATAAAATACGGAGGGGAATTAAAAATAATGACAACTACTGAAACATTAGATTATCCGATATTACAAGGTTCGACAGAAAATGCTGTTGATGCCAAAGAAACTAAAAAAGCTAAAAACATTGACGTAAAAGCAATGAGCGATTACGAATTGACACAAGCATCCGCTAAAGGCGATATGATCGCTTTTGAGGAAGTTTACAACCGCCATCATCGCCGGGTTTATGCAATTTGTTTGCGAATGCTTAAAAATACGAATGAAGCCGAGGATTTGACGCAGGACGTATTTATTCAGCTTCATCGTAAGATCGGAAGTTTTCGCGGCGACTCCGCTTTTACGACCTGGCTGCATCGTTTGACGGTTAATCAGGTTTTGATGCACTTTCGTAAACGCACGGTCAAATTTGAAAAAACAACCGACGAAGGCGAAACGCCGGTGCAAATAGTTCGCGGTTCGGAAAGACCGGGTAAAATGCCCGTCGTTGATAAGATCGCTCTGGAAAATGCGATCAAACAACTTCCGAACGGTTACAGAAACGTATTTGTGCTGCACGACATCGAAGGTTTTGAACACGAGGAAGTAGCGAGAATTCTGGGTTGTTCGGTTGGAACGAGTAAATCGCAACTGCACAAAGCACGTTTGAAATTACGCAAACTTTTGAAACGAAAAGCTCCGCCGAGATTATTCGCGGTCAGCTAAAATACGGCAACAGTTGGCAGGAGCAGTAAGCAGTTTGACTTTAATATTCACCAGTGTTTCATAAATCAGATAAAAAACTTTTTAACTGAAATTTTCTGAATCATTTACTTCCCTAAAAAAATTAAAAAAGCCGCTCAAGATTTTGAGCGGCTTTTTTTTCTTTAAATTTTCCTAAAGGAAAAATTTATTTTTTAATAAATGAAGGAACGAATCACGAATCACGATATTCCGCCGTACCAATTCCGCCACGAATTTTTCCGAATCAATGGCTTTTTCCTGAGGTGTTGCTCCGCGTGTGCGGACTTCACCTTTTGCCGACATTTGAGCAATGATCGAAGCGGGAAAAGCCGTTGTTCGCATCATCGCACTCAAACCCGTTTTTTCATCAAATTTGTCAACGATGTCATATTTCAGATGCTTTATTTCGC
>JBGTKR010000332.1:0-3669 GCA_041744535.1 Pyrinomonadaceae bacterium | reverse complement strand
CGTTAAAAGCGATTCGACTTCGATATTGTCGCCTTCTTTTGCTTCAATCGTCGGCACGCGAAGGGTTTGACCTTCCTCGACGCTGAATTGCTTTCCGCCTGTTCTGATAATTGCGTAACTCATTTTTACTGTAATCTCCTTCTCGCTTGAGAGGTGAATTTCCTTTCACCAGTCGAAAACTCTAAATTATAGAGATATAAAACCGCTTAGTCAAACGATAAAAGGGTAAAAGTTTAAAATGAAAAAGCTGTCCAAATTACCGAACAGCTTTTCAAACCGAATATAAAATTAACTGTTAGCTTTGATCGCCATTATCAATTTTAAGTTTTGCATCTTCCGATTTTTCAAGCGATTGGTTCACCTTTTTCGGCTCATCTTTTTGTTTATCGCCGTTGCTTGAAAGTTTGAAATTTCCGTCATCATCCGTTTCAACACCGAGTTGTGACAGGATTTCGGGAAGACTTATGCCTAACGCCGACATTTTTTGCAGCAGACCGAAGATCATATTCGGACTCGTTTCGGCAAAGCGATTTAATCCCGAACTGCTTCTGTTGTTGTCGCCGTTGCCGTTGTCAATCATTACGACCTTATCAATCGAACCGAGCGGTTCGGCGATTGCTTTGAAAACGGGTGCGGATGAACTGATGATTTCCGGCAGTTTTTCCAAAATGGTTTGCAGACGAGCCGCATCGTTAAATTCTCTCCACGCCGCCGCTTTTTCCATAATCGCTTTGGCTTCGGCAAGTCCTTGGGCTTCGGTGGCTTTCGCAGTTGCAAGTCCGGCGGCTTCGAGCTTTTCGGCTTCGGCTAAACCCAACGCACGAATTTTTTCAGCTTCGGCACGACCTTCGGCTTCGACTGCTTTGGCACGTCCTTCACCTTCGCGTTGGAGTTTTTGTGCTTCGGCTTCGGCTTGGGCAATTTCGGCTTGTTTGCGACCTTCGGCAGCTAAGATTTGTGCTTCCTGATCTCCTCTCGCCCGCAAAACCGATGCGGTTCTTTCGGCTTCGGCTTGTTTGACAACCGTTGCTTCGAGTTCTTTTTCCTTACGCAGAACTTCCTGCTCCTGCACGGAAATTTGCTCCTGCGTGCGGATTTTATCAATCCGAATTTCTTCCGCAATTACTTCCTGTTTTGCCTGTGCTTCGGAAAGCGGTCCGGCTTGTCTCGCCTTTGCACGTTCCTTTTCAATTTCCGCCGCAACCTGTGCTTTTTGAATTTCGGTTTCGCGGTTTGATTGAGCGATCAGAGCTTCGGTGGCAAGTCGGACTTTTTCACCTTCCTGCAAAGCAAGCGACGCTTTTATCTTAGAATCGCGTTTCGCTTCCGCTTCACCGATCTCCGCATCACGTTTAACTTCCGCCGTTCTGCGTTTACCCAAAGCGTCGAGATAACCTTCTTCATCGGCAATTTCCTGAATCGTCAAAGCATCGAGTCCGATACCCATTTTTTCCAAATCGCCAGCCGCTTCCGTTAATAATTTTTGAGCAAATGTCTGACGGTCATTATTAATTTCCTCAACCGTCAAAGTTCCGAGAATTGCCCGCAGGTGTCCTTCGAGAGTTTGAAAAACGAGTTGATGAAATTCCGCTTCGGGCATTCCCAAAAAGCGTTCCGCCGCTGAACGAAGCGAAGAATCATCACCTTTGATCTTAATATTCGCAACAGCTTTGACCGAAACGGGAACACCTTCAACCGTGTAAGCACGCGACGTCGAAAGTGGAACAGTAATGACGTTCAAATCAAGGTATTCAACCTTCTCCAAAAAAGGTTTAACAAGCGTCGCACTTCCGCGAACAAGCCGATAACCAACCGTCGTGCCGTCCGCCAATTTGCGATTTCTACCGGATATAACCGCCGCTTTATTCGGCGAAACTTTTATGTAAAAACCGCTGAGTATCCAAAGTGCCGCTAAAAAAGCAACCACGACTGCGATGACTCCGATAATAATATAAAGAATTAAACCTTCTAACATTTTATTTACCTCAATTTACACTTGCGTTTCGGCAAGGCTGAAACCTCTAGGTAGAAAATTCAGACTTAAACCTTCTACGCTTTTCCTGTAACCAAAAACTTTTTATAACAACATTGACGAAATTTTTTATCTAATTTGCTTAACTAAACTTAATCCGACAGTAATTCATAGCCCGTTCCTTCCAGCGAACTGACGATAAATTCATTGCCCGCAACCTCTTCGATAAAAACCGTTTCGCCAACCTTTATTTCCTTTCCGTCGCGTGTCCGTGCGAGTTTATCAATTCTCTGCTCACGGACATTGAATGATATTTGCCCGACGCTTTCGGGCTTTATGCCGACAATTACCTTCGCCGTATGTCCGATCAATTCCCGATTTGTAACCGGCGACGAAGCCTCTTGCGAAACTAAATAGTAACCGAATGCAAAGATCAAACCGCCGAGAATCAAACCGCTTCCAATTCCGATTACCGCTCCCAAAACTCCGCCGACACCGAGTTGCAAAGCAATCGCTCCGACAAATCCGAAAGCCGTCAAAAACATACTGATTACACGACTATCCAAAATTCCGAAACCTGCTCCGCCGCTTCCGTCAAAATCAGCGTCAACATCTGCGTCAAAATCAACATCCGCCCCAAAGTCCAAATCAAACGCATCAAAAATGTCGCCGATGATAAGCGAGATCATCAAAAACAAAAATCCGATTCCGCCCGTAACCAAAAAGACTAAAAGAAGTGTGGACATTTTATTTATGCCTCCGAAAAATCAACTAAAATTGTAAACCGTGTAGAAAAGTGCGTGTGCCTATAATATATTACGAAAATTGATATATTGTAAGTTCCAAAAATCGGAAAGCGGGATTTAGCCACAGAGGACACAGAGAGTAAGAATATTTTTAATAAGAATTAAGGGAATTTCAAAGGATTTTATTTAAAATCTGAAATTTTCTTATCTTCTTCATTTTGATTAAAAAAAACCTCTGCCTTTCTCTCTGTGTCCTCTGTGGCTAAAAATTATCTCGCAATCGAATTAAACAGCAATGGAAATGTCGCCAACGACTGCCCGCGATATTGCGGGCGGAAGCCGAATAGAATGATTTTGCCTTTGCCCATCGAAACTTCGACCAATGCGGCTTTTCCCGCAATTTTTTCTTTGCCCAATGCCCAACCCGACAGCAAAATTTTGTCTGCATTTGACGGATATTTGGCGATTACTTTGACGCGGGAATTGTCCAGACTTTCAAACACGGGCGAATCTTCAAACCACGCGATTGATTGTTCGGGCATTCCTTTAGCAATCGGGTGAGAAGTATCAAGTTCCGTCCGCAGAATCGAACCGGGAATATAAAAATCTTTTTCCTTCCAATCTTTGGCGATGTCTTTGACGGGCAGATTAAATTGTTCGATTGCAAAATCCGACGAGCGATTTAAGAAAACAAGCGTCCCGCCGTCTTCGACAAACTTCTTGAGATTTTCAACGCCTTTTCCTTCAAGTCCGCCCGTGTATTCCTTCGGCATCGAGTCTTCTTTGTAGCCATTTAAGATTGAGTTTGGCGATTGGTCGGGGAAGATGATTGTTTTATACTTCAGGTCATCAAGTCCTTTTTCAATTTTTGACTTTTCATTTAATGTGCTGAACGGAGGTTTCTTTTGTTTGAAATTGTTTGCTCTGATTTCTTGGTCAACAATATTTTCA
>JBGTKR010000331.1:0-2178 GCA_041744535.1 Pyrinomonadaceae bacterium | reverse complement strand
TTTCCCCTATGATTTCATAAAATATAGATTCATAATCGGCATTGCGGCGAAAAGTGCGTTTTATTTCCTGCACAACGACTAATTTTTCTTCCTCGCCCGTTTCAACCGAAAATGCCGCACAATTATTTGTTTCCAAAGCCTCGTGGCTCGAATAAACCGTTTGTTCAATATCCTGCGGGTAATGATTTGCTCCTCTGATAATAATTAAATCCTTTATCCTTCCCGTAACAAACAGTTCTCCATTTAAGAAAAAACCTAAATCTCCCGTTCTCAGAAATCTTGTGTTTTTAAAATTAATAAAAGTTTCACGGGTAATTTCGGGAGCATTTAAATAACCTGCCGTTATGCTTTTTCCCGAAACCCGAATCTCACCGATTTCTCCTTCTTTGCATTGATTAAATGTTTCGGGGTCAACAACTCTTAGCTCTGTATCGCAATAAGTAATCCCGCTTGAAACTATTTCGATGAAAGACGTTTTTTCAGCCGTTGAAATTTCATTCTGCTGAAGTTTTTCCCGTTCAATTTTAATAATCGGCGGCTTAGTGCCGAGTTTTGAAGCGGTTGCGGCTAATGTCGCTTCGGCTAATCCGTAGCAGGTAAGAAGCATATTTTCCGAAAAACCGACGGACGAAAATCTATCGAGAAACCTTTGCATCGTCGAATGCCGAATCGGTTCGGCGGCATTATAAAGGCAATGCAGACTGCTTAGATCAATATCAATTAATTCCTCGTCTTTAATGCGGTCAACACATAGATCATAAGCAAAATTAGGTCCGCCGGAATAAGTTGCCTTGTATTCGGTAATCGCTTTCAGCCAACGAATCGGCTTTTGCAGAAAATGCAGCGGCGACATCATAACGCTGTGAAAACCGCCGAAAACCGGCTGAATAACTCCATCAATCAAACCCATATCGTGAAAAGACGGAAGCCAGCAAACAGAAACACTTTCGGTTGTATTCTTAAAAAATGTCTGGAGTATTTTAGAGTTTGCAATAATATTTTCGTGCGTAACCATTACGCCTTTCGGATTTCCCGTCGAACCGGAAGTGTATTGCAAAAGAGCGACTTGAGAAGGTTTCGGAAGTTCGGGTAAAGTCAAACTTCCCGTATTTTCCCGTTCAATGTCTTCGATCAAAATCCAGCGAATTTTTGAAATTAATTTATTTTCGCCAAACCATTTATTTAATTTGCTCAAAATCTCCCGATTCGTAATCCCGCAGGAAACATCGGCGTTTTTAATAATGGATTGTAATTTATCAAGACCGCGATTTTTGCCCGGAAGACTGATCGGAACAGCAACCGCCTGAGCATAAAAACAACCGAAAAACGCCTCGATAAATGAAATTCCCTGCGGCAGCATCAATAAAACCGGAGTTTGCTTCGGCAAAAACCGGGCGATTTTTAGTGCTTTTTCTCTTATTTCCGGCAAACCCGATGTTGCCTGAGCAGTTTCACCATCTGACAAATAAGTAAAGGCACATTTTGATTCGTTGTTATTGAGTTGATTTTCAATAACCTCAAGGATTGTAGTCATATTTAAGGCTGTAACTGCATTAAAAAATGGTTATCTCAAAATTGTATTATTCACGAAATTTATCCTATTCTTAATTACGGAGAAATACAAAATGGATTTAGGTTCGAGAAAACTATTTTTATCAAGCAATTCGGTTTATAAAAATCTGAATTATCTGGAGCATTCCGCCGAAGGTATGGTTGATTTTCTTGGGGATGTTTCGCGGATTGTTTTTATACCTTATCCATTACATCTGAAACCGGAAACCTTAAAACCGATAGTTCGAGTAAAAGGGACATATTTGAAAGGATTGAGCAAAAAAACGGCAAACGAACGCAAAAAATCAGTTATTATGTGTCGAATGAAGAAAAAGATTATGCCGGATTATGCCAAGCCGTCAGAGGACATTGGCAAGTAGAAGTCAATAACCATCGGCGGGATGTGAGTTTGAACGAAGACGCGATGCGATCAAAAAAAGCCTCTGCAAAGAATACTGGCAGGAATCAGAACGATAGAGCTGGAAATACTGAGAAAAACGGGTTGTCAAAATATGAAAGCCCGGTTGGAAAACTTCTCAGATAATTTCGATGAATTATTGAAAACATTGAAAGCAATCAATTTTTTATGAGAAAGCCCTATTTACCTAAAGGACTTTCGAGCAAATG
>JBGTKR010000330.1:0-11260 GCA_041744535.1 Pyrinomonadaceae bacterium | reverse complement strand
TGCCCGGACATTGATCTTCGGATTATTCTTCGCCAACACGGTCGTGATCGCCGCCGTCAAGGTCGTTTTCCCGTGATCCACGTGACCGATAGTCCCGATATTAACGTGCGGTTTGCTTCTGTCAAACTTCTCTTTGCTCATTTCTTGTTTTTATCCTCTCAATAAACTTTTGTTATAAATAATTACAATTCAATAAATTTAATGCTTCCCTTTAAAAGCTCCCGATGAGATTTGAACTCATGTCCTCATCCTTACCAAGGATGCGCTCTACCCCTGAGCTACGGGATCAAAAAAAAATAAATTTTCAAAAAATAAAATGGAGCGAGAGACGAGATTCGAACTCGCGACCCTCAGCTTGGAAGGCTGATGCTCTACCAACTGAGCTACTCTCGCTCACAAAGGATTTAATTGTTGGTAAATTTAATAAATCCCGATATTTATGGTGCAAGGGGTAGGATTTGAACCTACGTAGGATTTTACTCCGACGGGTTTACAGCCCGTTGCCTTTAACCACTCGACCACCCTTGCATTTTATGTCAAACATATTGCTTTAAACGACTTATTTAGTCAATTAGCAAACGCACATAATATCCAATATTTAATGGTTTTGCAAATTCAAAGAGAGATTTTTCAATCACTTTTTTCAGAATTTTGTAAATTGGTCTTAGATTTCGCCCGCGGATGGTGTTTTTCGTAGGTTTTTCGCAAATGATTGTCGGTGATATGTGTGTAAATCTGAGTGGTAGAAATATCAGCGTGTCCGAGCATCGCCTGCACCGAACGCGAATCCGCACCGTTTTGCAGCAGATGGGTTGCAAACGAATGCCGCAGAGTGTGCGGCGAAATGTCTTCGAGTCCCGCTTTTTCCGCGTATTCTTTGATAAACTTAAAAATCACCTGCCGATTTACCGGCTTCCCAAGCGATGTTACGAACAAATTCCGCATCTCGATATGTTCGCGTTTCCTGCGTCGTGCCAGATAACTTTTCAACCATTCCACCGCCGATCTGCCGAGCGGCACTTTTCTCTGTTTATTGCCCTTTCCCTTGCAAGTCAAAATCCCTGCATCAATATCAACATCATCAATCCGCAAATTCGCCGCTTCCGAAACACGCAGCCCCGACGCATACATCATTTCCAAGATCGCCCGATCACGCAAACCGATCTCCTGCGAAACATCCGGCTGCGACAACAACGCCTCAACCTCATCTTCGTTCATAAATTTCGGCAAATAAAATCCCTTCTGCGGCGTATCCAAATCCTCCGCCGGATGTTTTTTGATATGACCGTCCAACAACAAAAATTTATAAAATCCCCGCACCGTACTGATTATTCGCCCGACCGAACTCGGCGAAAGTCCCGACTTTGAAAGCTCCGAAATAAATGTACGTAAATTCCCCCGCGATAATTCCGCCACATCCAAATTCTCATCTTCGGCAAACTTTTTGAGCTTTGCAATATCCCGCTTATAACTCGCCAGAGAGTTCTTCGCCAAGCCGCGTTCGACCTGCAAATACGAAAGATATTCCCGTGTTAGATCACGTTTCATTTAACAGATTTTTAACATTTAATGAAAAATATTATGCGGCAATTTTTTCTTGTTCTAAACCCGACAGTTATGGAGGGTGCTTTTTGGATATTGCCGGTTAATTCCCGAACGCACCCTCATTGACATTCGGGTTTCTGCCCAAAACTCCGCGACCCCTCGGCTATTACTTTACATATAATCGTCAAATCGTGAACCCCTTCGGTTAGCTTCACATTTATAGTCTGTCAAAATCTTCCGCCTCAACATCAGGGGCTTTTGCCAGAACCTCGCGGGCTTTTTTCCAATCGCCTTTTTTCGCACGTTCGGTAAAACTTTTTCCGACATTCCAACTCGAAATCTGACTTGCCAAAGCTAAGGCGATAAATTGATCGAGCATCATTTCTTCATTTTCGGCAATCGTCTTTGCTTGACGAAAAAGCGAATCTGGAATTTTTGTGTTGATCGTAGTCATTTATAAATCTCCGACAAATTCCAAATCTCTAAGCGATTTCGAGTTTTAGTTCTTTGCCGAGTGCTTCAGCGTATTTTCTCAGCGTTGACAGACGAATATCTTCCGAATGATTTTCGATCCGCGAAATTGCTGATTTTTTTGTATGTAATTTTTTGGCAATTTCTTCTTGGGTCAATCCCTCGCTTTCTCTGGCTTGGCGAAGCATTACGCCGATTTTGAAATTTTCAAAACCCTTGTCGTAATCTTCTGCAAATTCTTTGTCTGTTTTTTTTCGCTTACTGATGTATTTTTGTAAATCGCTCATTTTATTTTCCTTCTGTTTTGATAATCCTTCTTCCGCTGTTCGGCTAAATTGATTTCCGATGCAGGTGCTTTCCGCGTTTTTTTGGCAAACCCATTTGTTAAAATGATTAGATTTCCTTTTTCAAAGAATCCGAAAAGGCGAAAGGTGCTGCCGCTAAAATCAATTCTGATTTCCCAAATATCATCTGTGCCGACGAGTTTTTTGAAATACTGAATCGGCACAATCTCCAATGTTTCAATAATCTGCAAAACCCAGGTAACCTTTTTTGCTTGTTTTGCTGAAAGTGCATCCAGAAAATCTTCAACCGGAGATTCACCGCTGTTAGACTTATAAAAAATAATTTCCCTCACATCTTAGGTTAACAAAAGTGTGAACTTCAGGCAATAAAAAAGTGGTCAATTGAATCAAAATTCAACCGACCACTAATTCCCGACTTTTGCCTGCCATTTTACATATGAATCGTCAGATCGTGGACACCTTCGGCGGTTTCCATCATTGATTTGGCAATCAAAAAAAACTACACGCCGGTCAATTCAAGTGTTATTACCTGATTTTTCAGTTTTTCGCCAATTAATTCCCGCGTTGTATCAAGGTCGTAATCAGTTTGTAAACCGAGCCAAAACTGGGGCGAATTTCCGAAAAATTTTGCCAAACGTAATGCCGTATCTGCTGTGATACTTCGTTTTCCCAAAACAATTTCATTGATTCGGCGAGGAGACACACTAATTGCCAACGCCAGTTTATTTTGGCTGAGTTCAAAGGGCAGCAAAAATTCTTCCAGCAAAACTTCGCCCGGATGTATCGGTTTTAATTTTTTCATAAATCCTCCGTTTAATGATAATCAATGATTTCTACATTAAAAGCATTATCATTTTCCCATTCGAAACAAACCCGCCATTGATCGTTGATGCGTATGCTGTATTTTCCTGCCATATTTCCGAAAAGTTTCTCTAAACGATTCGCCGGCGGAACTCTTAAATCATTGATATTTCTGGCATTATTTAACATACGGAGTTTTCGTAAAGCAACCTGCTGAATATTAGTCGGCAAGCGTCTGGATCGCTCAAGATTATAAATCTTTTCAGTTTCACGATCTTTGAACGACCTAATCATACTTAAAAGCTATAACGCCCCGCGTTATGTGTCAAATGGTTTCATAACAAAAAGGACAGGCACGAGACCTGTCCGAAATGTTTAAAATTTAATTATTCTTTAGACTACATATGAATCGTCAGATCGTGAACGCCTTCCGCGGCTTCCATCATTGATTCGGAAACTGTCAGGTGAATTTAAGAGAATATATTTAAGCGGCGATTTTTTCCTGTTCTAATTTTTGAGCAATAATTTTTTTCGCTTCATTTTCAGAGATTTGCTCTAACAGCCCGTCAAACATTTCGCCATCTAAAATAGTATCTTTCAGCCATTTGCCAAAACGCAGACTCTCGGCGATTCCGTCATCTCCGTAACGTCCGATTTTGACAACTTCACCTGTTTTATGATGTCTTAAAATAAAATAATCAAACATATCTAAATTCCTTCTGGTCTTTTCACATTTTCCGCCGACTTTCGGAGTTTTTCAATAATTTCAGATTTATGCTTTCTCGAAATGTTTCTACTCCTCGATCTTCTATAAAGAAAATGTGTTTGAGTTTTCAGTTCAAAACTCTCTGCTGTATGAAATTGTATCTCAAATTTTTGGTTTTGAGAAGAAATCACCGTAATATTAATTCCGCGATAACCTTTGTCAAACCGTTTTCCGGCAGTTTGCCAAGCATTCCAAATCCGATCCTTCGGAACTTTACAACCTGATTTTTCAAGTTCTTCGATTGTTTGCTCGAACTCTTTTTTATAACCATCGAAAGGCAAAATAAACGTATAACGCAAAACATCGTTTACACTTTCGGCAACAATATAAACCGATTCAGAATTAAAATCTGCTTTATCTGTAATTTTACGAACTAATGATTCTTCCGATTTGAATTTATTTTCCAAACCAACAATTTCACCCGAAACTTCATTTGCGATAGCTCGCAGATTTTCCGTAATTTTCGGTTCGTTTTCTATGGCTTGCGAGAGTAATTCTTGAGCGAGATTTTGTGCGGTGCGGGATTTATTCACGCGAGAAGATTATGGCGAAATTATTGAAAAGTCAAAAACTTAATATTTTTCATTTTCCCAACTATTAATTATCTGTCCTAAAGATTCTTTGAGTTTTTTATTCGGTTTGATTTTCGATTTATCAAATTCCACGCCGATACTGCACATTCCAAACAAAAGACCGCTGTCTGTTCCGCTTTCGATCATTTCTTTACTCAATCTGGACAGCGTTTCAGCAAAAACTTGATTAGACTCTTTTACCATTCCGATTTCGGCAAAGTTTCGTGCTGTGATTGCATAAACATCGAATTTTCTTGAATCGAAAATGTCTTTCTTTTTTTGTCCCAAAAGCGACAAGGCTTCTTTTAAATAAGCACTTAACTTTTTAGAAGAAATTCGTTTTTTATTAGCAGTAACAAATTTATTTAAAGTTAATGCTCTCAAATAAGGTTTTTTGATTTGTGAAATCAGGTCTAACGCTTGTTTATCAAATTGCATATCAATCAAGCGTATGGCGATTTGCGATTGATATTGTGCCTGTTTCCATTTTCCTGATGTCCAAAGACGACCATCTTCTTTTTCAGTAGGGTCAAATTTCTTTGTTTGTTCGAGAGCAAAATTCAAAATATCGAAAGCCTTTGAGTTGTTTTTCTTTTTGATATGAAAATCGGCAATATTTAGTAATTGTTTTTGTTGAATATAATCGCTACCGCTCAGACTTTTTGCGATTTGTTCAGCTTTTTCAATTTCTCCGAGTTTTAGATAAAATTCGATTATTCTTCCTAAATCGAAACTGTCACCATAATCTTTCGGATTTAATTGCTTGAGTCCCTGCTTAATCAGTTCGTCAGCTTTTGCGTGATTTCCATTGGCTAAATTAACTTCGGCGGTTTCAATAAGAGTTTTAGGAGTTTCCGGTTTTATTGATTTTCCTTGCTTTACAAGTATTTCATCTGCCTCTTTATATTTTCCGAGTGTGCGATATGTATCAACTACCAAATCAATGATTTCGCTTTTGGTAAACTCTGGTGCTTCGGGTTTCTCAACAAGAGTTTTCATTGCTGATTGCAAAAATCTTAACGCTTCCGATTGTTTGTCCACCTTCGCATAATAATAACCGAGAGTTGCTTTATATACTCCGTATTCTGAATTTTCAATTAGATTTTCAACATTGCTGATAATATCTAAAACCTTTGCGGTTTGACCAAGTTCCAAATAAATTTTTATAACTTCAAATGCACCGTCAATTTTGTAGTCAGAAAATTTTTTAAGAATTTCTATTGCGTCGTCATCTCTTTTGAGAAGAATCAGCGGTTTGAAAAACTGTTGTAGTAACTCTTCATCATCACCCGCTTTAATTATCAAAAATGAAATGTGTTTTGATGCCTCTTTAGTTTTACCTTTGGCGATTAAGTCTTTTGTCAACGCGACAAAATTTTTATCAACATAACTTCCATCCTCAATCATTTTTGCTACATCTTCGATCTCAGCGTATCTATCAACACTCGCCAAAGATGTGGCTAAACAGGCTTTTTCTTCTTCTTTTGAATCTTTTTCCGTAGTTGAAAGAAGATAGAAAACAGTCGAGAGTGGATTTTCTTCGGCTCTTTGTTTTGGGTCTTGTGAAAAGACAAACGATTTAAAAAGCAAAATTACCGTAAGAACTAAAGTGAATTTTGAACGAAGAATCTGCATATCAAAAAGATGCGGTAAGTTGGAATAAAGTTGTGTTCATCAGAATGGTCAGCCGAATTAATTCGACTGACCATTTTAGAGAAATTGAGTTACATTAAAAATTATATATTAATCGTCAGATCGTGAACACC
This sequence comes from Pyrinomonadaceae bacterium, assembly GCA_041744535.1. Classification (GTDB taxonomy): domain Bacteria; phylum Acidobacteriota; class Blastocatellia; order Pyrinomonadales; family Pyrinomonadaceae; genus Aridibacter. Next base: position 5,034 of record JBGTKR010000330.1, on the reverse strand, counting down.
TTCCGCGGCTTCCATCATTGATTCGGAATTACTTTTTGTAATGATAGCGGCAAGCGATGATTATCAAAATCTCTTTTTCAATTCGATAAACTAAGCGATGTTCACTATTTATGCGTCTTGACCAGCAGCCAGCCAAATTACCTTTTAACGGTTCAGGTTTACCGATACCTTGAAAATTATTGCGTTGAGTGTCCTTTATTAAATCATTAATGCGTTTGAGTAATTTAGGCTGTTTTTCTTGAAACCAGAGATAATCTTCCCAAGCCGAATCGGTGAAGGTTAAATTCATATTTCAATCAGCTCCCTTTCTTTGACATCGCCATTTTCTGCTTCAGCTAAAGATTTTCTCAGATGTTCGGCATTTGCCGGATTTGATAAAAGATAAACCGTTTCCTGCCAGGAATTAAACTCGCTTTCGGAAATTAAAACAGCTTTTCGGTTTTCGTCAATGATAATCAAGGTCGGTTCGGCATCATTTTCAACCTGCTCAATCAAACTTTCCAGATTCTTTTTTGCCGAGCTAATCGTCGTTGTATTCATAATGACAACATTTTAACATAAAACCTGCGATTGGATTGACAAACTTACACAGAAAAAGGTGTCAGTTGAATCAACATTCAATTGACACCTTTGACTACAAAGACTTGGTTTTTAATTTACATATGAATCGTCAGATCGTGAACGCCTTCGGCGGCTTCCATCATTGATTCGGAAACTGTCGGGTGAGCGTGGATGATTCTGCCTAATTCGTCGGCGGTGGTTTCGAGAGCCATTGCTGCGACTGCTTCGGCTAATAATTCCGTTGCGTGCGGTCCGATTAGGTGAACACCGACGACTTCATCGTATTTTTTCTCGGCGATGATTTTTATGAAACCGTCTGTTTCGCCGAGGATTCGTGCTTTGCCTGACGCGGAGAACGGGAATTTTCCGACTTTTACATCGTAGCCCGCTTCTTTGGCTTTCTCTTCGGTTAAGCCGACGCTGGCAACTTCGGGATCGCAGTATGTGCAGTTCGGGACGAGGCGATGGTTGATCGGCTCGACTTTTTTACCGGCGATTTGCTCGACAACCAAAATTCCTTCTTTTGAAGCGAGGTGGGCAAGCCAAGCCGTTCCGATGACATCGCCGATAGCGAAAACATTAGGCTCGGCGGTTTGGCAGAATTCGTCAACTTCGACCACGCCTTTTTCATTGACTTTGACTTTTGTGTTTTCGAGTCCGAGATTTTCCAAATACGGCATACGTCCGATGGCGACGAGAACCATTTCGGCTTCGAGATTTACGTCTTTACCTTTGGAATCTTTACCCGACAATTTAACCGAATTTTTCAACTTTTTTAGCGTGTCGAGTTTTACGCCCGTCATTACTTTGATCTTTTGTTTTTTGAATGAACGCTCAAGTTGTTTGGAAACATCCGCATCTTCGATAGGAACGATGCGGTCTAATAATTCGACAATCGTTGTGTCGCAGCCGAAACGTGCATAAACGCTGGCGAACTCAACGCCGACTGCTCCCGAACCGATGACAACCATTGATTTCGGCACTTTTTCCAATTCTAAAATATGATCGGAATTTACAACCTGTTTGCCGTCCGTTTCAAAACCCGGAATCGGACGCACGACTGAACCCGTGGCGATGATGATATTTTTCGTATCAATCGTTTCCTTTTTACCGTCGAGCAAATCAACTTCGACCTTACCGGGTTTCAAGATTTTGCCGAATCCGTTAAAGACCGTAACTTTATTTTTCTTCATCAGATACGAAACGCCCGAAGCGTTTTTGTTGACAACATCGGATTTGTATTTTTGAACTTTCGTCCAGTCATAGCTTAAATCTTTTACCGACAAACCGAAGTCTTCAAAGTGTCCGGCTTTTTGATAAAGGTGTGCGGCGTTAAGCAATGCTTTTGTCGGAATACATCCGCGAAGTCCGCAAGTTCCGCCCAAGCGTTCGGTTTTTTCCTTTTCCACCAACGCCACTTTCAAACCCATTTGTGAGCCGCGAATCGCCGCGACATAGCCGCCCGGTCCTGAGCCGATAATTGTTACATCAAATTTTTCTGCCATTTATAATCCTCTTTTATTAAAATAATTGTTTTTCTAAATTGCGAAACAACCATTATAGAAATTAAATGCGTTTATCGCTAGTAAGGACGTTTTGTTTTCCGTTAAACTGTAAAAATTATGGAACATTCAAAAGAATTTGAAAAATTAGTCGAAAATATAATGCCGAATGTTACGGAAATTTCGGTTACGGAAACTTTGGAACGAGTTAAAGATGACGCGGTTTTGATTGATGTTAGGGAAGATAACGAGTGGGAAGCGGGACACGCTAAAGATGCCGTGCATATTGGGAAAGGTGTTATCGAACGCGACATCGTTCACAAATATCCCGACAAAGAAACCGAACTGATTTTATACTGCGGCGGCGGCTATCGCTCGGCACTCGCGGCGGATAATTTGCAGAAAATGGGTTATAAAAACGTGCTTTCAATGAAAGGCGGCTGGTCGGCTTATGAAGAAGCGAATGCTCCGGTTAAGAATTAAAATATGAAAGATGAAGAAATTCTGCGTGAAAAAATGAAGGCAGTCGCCGCCGAATATATCGAAAAAGGTGATTTTTACGGGTGGTTTGATGCGATTTATCGCGAAACCGAAAACGACAGCGAACAAATTCCCTGGGTAGATTTTGAGCCGAACCGCTTTTTGGTCGAATGGAACAAAACCGCGAATTTACAGGGATACGGCAGAAAAGCACTCGTCGTCGGCTGTGGACTAGGCGACGAAGCAAAATTTCTTGACGAATTAAATTTTGATGTAACCGCCTTTGATGTTTCCGAAAAAGCGATTGAAATTGCTAAAAGCCTTGACGCTGAAACCGATATAAATTTTGTCACCGCCGATTTATTCAATCCGCCGAGCAAATGGCAAAAAGCATTCGATTTTGTTTTGGAAGTTTATACAATTCAGGCACTTCCGCTGAGTTTACGAAAAAAAGCGATTGACGCAATTAGCAATTTTGTCACTGAAAACGGCGAATTAATTGTTGTCCAGAGATTTCGGGAAAATGATGAAGACGCGGGAAGTTTGCCGTGGGCTTTGTCGCCGGACGATTTGTTTAATTTTGAGAAAAACGGTTTAAAGCAAACTAAGTTTTCGGAATTCTACGGCGACGAAGAAGATGAACCGATCAAAAGATTTGTTGCAGAGTATAAAAGAGAAAAGCCCGGATAATATTTCTATTATGCGGGCAAAGGATTATCGTTTCCGATAAGAGCCTGCGAATTTTACTTCTTGTTATGAGAAGTAACAATTCTTTTATCTGTTAAACTTTTCTTATGTTATATTTAACGAAAAAAAATTGCAAGTAGCGGTTTTCTCTCAAATGTTTGGCAATACGAGATTCCCGCACATTTCACAAAAAGGAGAATTTCCCAATGAACTTTTCACGAATAATTTTAGGTTTGGATTTAGGCATTACATCGGTTGGATGGGCTTTGCTAAAAAACAGTTTTGATGAGAATGGTGAGATTTTATATCAAGAAATAATTGCTTCGGGTGTGAGAATTTTTCCGGCAACCACGGAGGCGAAAACTAATGAGCCGAAAAATCACAAACGAAGAAACGCAAGAGGAACGCGGCGTGTTTTAGGAAGGCGACGAGGACGCAAAAGTAAGTTGCGAAATTTGTTGACCGAAAATAATCTTTTGCCGAAACTTAACGGGCAAGCGTTGGAAAAATATTTCGACGAACTGGGAAATCCTTACAAATTGCGGGTTAGCGGTTTAGAGGAAAAACTCGAACCGTCTGACATCGGACGGGCGATCTATCATCTTGAAAAACGGCGTGGTTTTAAGAGCAATCGAAAGTCCGGCGAAGCCAAAGAAGACACAGGAATTTTGGGCGAAATCAAAGAATTAAGAGAGAAACTCGAAGAAGAAAATATAATCCTCAGCGAATTTTTGATCGAGCAGGACAAAAAACGCGGGCGATATATTTCGCGGAAAATGGTTGAAAATGAGTTTGAAAAACTCTGGTCGGCACAGAGCAAATTTTATCTTGAAATTTTGACTGATGAACTCAAAAGCGAAATAAAGCAGACGATTTTCTTTCAGCGTCCGTTGAAACTGCAACGCCATCTGACCGGGAAATGCACGTTTGAAACAGATAAAAAGCGTTGCGATATGGCTCGTCAACCTGCTCAGAGAATTCGTTTCTGGCAGGATATAAACAACTTGAAGCTGCAAGATGAAGATTCGATTGATTGGGAATTTTTGAATAATGAAGACCGCCGAAAACTTGCTGACGAATTAGAAAAGAAAGAAAAATTAGAATACAAGCAAATTCGCAAAGTTCTCAAACTCGACGAAACGGTTCGCATCAATCTTGAGGAAAATGAAAAGAAAATCAAGGGCAATACAACCGCTTATGAAATGCGAAAAGCACTCGGCAAAAGTTGGGATGAATTGGGCGAAGACAAACAAGAGCGACTTATCGAAGAAATGTTTCGCATCGAATTTCCCGAATCGCTCAAAGAACGCTTGAAGGAACATTGGAAATTTAACGACGAACAAATCGAGAAACTTCTGAAAGCAAATCTTGAAAGTGGTTACAGCCGACTTTCATTAAAGGCAATCACGAAAATTCTGCCGCTAATGATTGAAAAAGGTTTGCGATATGACGAAGCGGTTACGGAAATCTACGGCGACCATCGGAAACTTTTTGAAACGAATTCTTTGGACGAACTGCCCGAACCGCCGAAGGATTTGCGGAATCCGATTGTTACAAAAGCCCTGCACGAACTCCGCAAAGTCGTTAATGCAATTATCCGCGAATACGGCAAGCCCGCCGAAATCAGAGTTGAACTCGCCCGTGATTTAAAGATGAGCGAAAAGCAGAAAACACGGGTTATACAACAGCAGAACGAAAACAAAAAAGCCAATGAAGAAGCGGAAGATTTTTATAAAAAACGATTCGGACTTGAAAGAGTTTCTTACGATGACAAAATGAAATATCGTTTATGGAAAGAAGCGGG
>JBGTKR010000329.1:0-3123 GCA_041744535.1 Pyrinomonadaceae bacterium | reverse complement strand
AAAATCTATTTTCAGGAATTCGGCGTAGCGGACGCGGTAAGTCGGCGAATGAAAGACGGCGTAAGCATAATAAAAAACGTCTTCGGGTGTGAATTGGTTTTCGGTCTTCGGTTTTTGGTCTTCGGGATTCGGATTAAATTCAAGTTTGAGTTTGCCGGAAAACTCTGCAATAAATTCATCTGAAAAATTCGGCTTTCTGCCTTCAATTTCTTCATCAAAAAGCGTTTTCTTTTCGGTTGGATAAAGATAAAGCGGAAACATTGATTCGCCGCCGCGATTGTCGGAGCGAATTACTCCGTCCGAAATTGCAAACTGCGAAACATAGAAATAGTTTGTTGGTTTCGACGGAAGCATTGAGCGTCTTGTAACTAAAGCCAAATTATTCAAATTTACAATGTGTTGCATTGTTTCGGTGCGGGTTCGTTCAATTACTGAATCGTGAAAAAATAAATTTCGAACATCAAAAGGACGATATAAACATTTAATGAAAAATTCGTCTTTATTTACTTTCCTTAATTCGTTACGAGATTTGGACAAATCTAATTTGTCTCTTTTGGTTAAATATCTATTTTTAATTTCAGCGTTACTGATACTTAAATCTGCAAATTCGTCAATTCTTTTTTTCAACTCATCTTTGTCAAAATCAAATACAAATTTATCCCGACTTGTTACAATTCCAACCGAATTTATCGGCATTACATCCGTAATTTTCCAATAATCGTCATATTCTTTTCGCAAAGTTTCATCTTGCGGAATGAAAAGATAAAAAGGTTTGTTCGGTTTGATCTCCGTCCAGTCGGTTGTTGAAATATCGTTTTCCGCCAGCCATTTATATTTTCCGCCCGTCAATTCCTTTTCATCATTGACATTTTTCGTGAAGATTTCGCGGACTCCGTAAAGATGTTTGTGGAAAACTTTGGTCTTTGGTTTTTGGTCTTCGGTCTTTGATTTCTTTTTGATGAAAATTCCAATTGAAACGCCCTGTTGGATGTCGAAAACATTTTCGTCTTTTGAGCCGTCGGGTGATTTTTCCTTCTTTTTGGCGTTGCCGTGCAGATCGAGCAAATAGATTTCATCAAATGAATTCATCAAAGACTGACGCATTCCGCGAAAGGTCGGATTGTCCAGATAACCGTGATTTGTAACGAATGCGAGAACGCCGTAACCCGTTTCATCAATTCGCCACTGCGAAAAGCGTATGAATTTTACATAGTCGTCATTAAGCCATTTCGGATTGCGTTCACCGAGCGGTTTGCCGTCAACTTCAAAATAATTTTCGGTTGTTTTCACATTAAAAGAATCCGAGCCGCGAAGCAGATCGTTTATCCAGTTTCCCGTGTTTGACGAATGTCCCGAATACGGCGGATTTCCCAAAACGACCATCACGGGTTTATCCTGCTGAATCTCGCGTCCTTTGCTGGCTTCTTCATTGATGAACGCCGAAAATGCGTCGGTATCTTCCCGAAGGCGTGCAAAATCGAGCGTGTTGTTCAGATAAATTTGCAGACGTTCGTTTTTGTTGAGATCGTAGCCCGTTTCTTCAAGGAGCAAACCGAGTTTGAGATGTGCGACGGCGTAAGGTGCAACCAACAATTCAAAACCGAAGATTCGCGGCAAAAGATGTTCGGAAACATATCCGTCCCACATTCCCTTGTTATTCTCAAAGCGTTTGAAAATGTGTTTTATTACGCTGTAAAGAAATGTTCCCGTTCCCGTCGCCGGATCGAGAATCAGCACTTTATGAGTGGAGAGTGGAGAGTTTGGAGTGGAGAGTTTTTTAGATTCTTGATTCTTTTTACTCTCCACTCTCCACTCTCCACTCTCCACTCTCGACGAGTCTGCGAGTCCTTTCGGCAAATCGAAATGTGTTTGCAAAATCTTGTCAACGCTTCGCACAATGTAGGAAACGACGGGTTCGGGTGTGTAATAAACGCCGCGTGTTTCGCGGAGTTTCGGATCGTATTCCGCTAAGAAGGTTTCGTAGAAATGCACAACCGGGTCTTCCTGCCGTGTGCGTTTGCCGAAGTCCTGCAAGATCGCTGCAATATCCGTGCGGTTTAACAATTCCGCCAGATCGTCAACCGCCCAAACAATGCGTTCATCGAGATTTATCCCGCCGATGCGGTCAAAGACGTTTCGCAAAAAAGGATTTGTTTTCGGAATGCTGTATGAAGCCTTTTGGCGTGTGAAGGGTTTGGTGTTGTCATAACAGCGTGCGGTAAAAAGTCCGTAAGCAATCGTCTGCGAATAAAGATCGGCAAATTCGTCGGGCTTCAAATTCGGCAAAAGCGTTTTTTGAAAACTTTCAAATTGCCCGAAAAGAGAATCTTCCGATTTGTCGCTGTCATCTTCCAAAGCCATTTCAATCGTCTGCCGGACAAGTCTTGTCGTCGAAGCCATTCTTTTCGCAAGTTCCTTCGCCGATGCAACCGTTTCGATTTCTTTGGTGAGAAATTCGCTGAATAAATTCGTGAGTTTTTCATAATTATCCGCAATCGGTTTAATGCTGCCGTTTTCGATTTCCGCAACTTTAACCGTTTGCACGAGTTCGCCGCGGACAAACCAGCGAAATTCCAGATGATCGGTGTAAATAATATTTGAAAGTGCTTCCAAATATCGTTTCATTTGTGCTTTTTCGGTTTTATTGAGTTTGTCCAAACTTCTGCCGACATCCTTCGCTTCGATATATCCGAGCGGAACATCACGCTTGCGAATAACAAAATCAGTCGCTCCGAATGTCCTTCGTTTCGGTTCATTTATCGCTGTGATTTCTTTGTCGAATGATTCAATTAAGGTTTGCAGAAAAGGTCTGTAAGTGTGTTCGGTGGCGTTGCCGTGCGAATATGCTTTGTTTATTTCAGACAGGTAAGAGTCTATTGAGTTCATAATTTTGAAAGAATATACCAATTTATAAAATTTACAAAACACTTTATGAAATCAGGTTTATTTGAAGTTTGGAATAAATAAAATAAGCGAATGACCGTCGTTCATAAGATAGTGATTTAAAAGTAATGCTTTGAAAAATATGTCCCGAAGGGACTTCCGATAATAGCCCCGTGATTTATCGCGGGGTTGGATATAATAATAAATCTAAAGTCCCGAAGGGACGAAAGAATCTGCCGT
>JBGTKR010000328.1:0-2950 GCA_041744535.1 Pyrinomonadaceae bacterium | reverse complement strand
TGCTCCGCGATTTGGTCGTGTGGTTGAAATCAAAATATCATTTTCACGAACAATCATTTTGGCTCTGCTTGGTGCTTCTTTTATAGGAACAATACTTACTTCCTCAATTTCTCCAGACAAAAGATCAATCGAACTTATTTCAATATATGGAAAATCATCTAAAAATAAATCTTCCTGATTCCAAGTTTCACTTGAAAAATTTGCAATCTCTTTAAGCGTTTTGCTTGGTGAATCTTGAACAGATGTATTAAATCTTTGGAAATATGGAAGACGAAAATGCGGATCAAACCGTCCGCCCGAAAGTTGAGCGGCGTTTGAATAAAAGATGCGTTTATCAAGCGAATCAACTTCTTCTTTCGGCAGTTCGATGCCTAAACGCTCTAAAACCAAACCGTCAATGCTCTCAAGCAAACTTTTCGCTTCCGCTTCTTTTGCTTTCTTTTCGGCGTAGGCATTTTGAAAGTATTCAACTATTGTTTGTTGTGTCGTCAAATCAGGTGTTGGGATTAAGATATTTTTTAATACATCTTGTGTAATGTGTCCCATTATTCCACCTGTTTTAATTCGGTCAAAAACTTTCTGTGCAGTTATTGTATTCAGCCAAATTTCAACATACTTTGGTATTACATTTGAATTTAATGAAATTCTAAAAACTTCGGAACTTATAACTGAACCGAGAACTTTTTCAGTTACAGCAACAGCATTTCCGAAACTTCCTTTTCGAGTTATTAACAAATCGTTAAGTTGTAGTTCGATGTCTTTAGTTGATTCAATTGGAGCGATAAACTTTACATTCTTTAAACTAAAACCTAAAGACTTTACATTCTGAACTCGCAAATATGGAATACCACTATCAATAAAGTTGCGTGTATCAAATCCGCTGATTAACTTAGAAGAAATAGATTTCAGTCTTTTTAATTCAAATTTAGAAGATTGAATCTTACTTTCAATCTCTAAGAATGTTGGTTTGTAATAATAAGTATCAAACCTATTTTCCAATTCGCCCCGATTAAGCAAAAACACGTTGTTTTCATCTAAATCAGGGCTGATGCGAAAAAAGAGTCTTTACCTTCGTTGACGGCGTTGATGAATTTTTTGAGTTCTTCGCCGATGCGGTTGAGTTCGTTGGTTTTTGTATCTCTGCCGGTTGCGTCGTAGCCGATCTCTTCGGCGATTGCCATAAATATCGGATAGTCGGTTAATTTTTCTCTGACCGTTTCTAGATATTCTTCCTGCAATGCTCCCTTGAGATTATTTATCTTTTCGGCGTATTCGTTGTTTATTTCGGTTCGCCAATCGTTGTAATCATCGGTTGTTTTATATTTTTTGATTTTGGCATTGTTTTCTTTTATCAATTGGCGTTTTGTCGCCGTGTCGAGAGTTCCTTGATTTTCCAAAGCGTCAAGATGATTGATTAAACTTTCTTCCGATTCCTGTATGACGGCATCGCCTTTTTTCAGAACCTTTGCTTTTTCCTTGAAGAGTCGTTTGATCTCTTTGCCGTAATGATCTTGTTTGAAAAGTTCGTCTTGCAGATTAGCTTTTAAAGCCTTGATCGCTTCGGTTTCCTTTTCGCTGTATTTTTTCGCAAACAGAACCGAACTTTTAACACCTGCTCCCGTGTGTGTAAAAGCGGTTTGCGGAAGCGATACAACGGCGACAATGCGGAAATGTTCTTCGATCCAATCACGAACATACTGCAAAGATGAATTGGTCAAAATCCCGTCGGGCAGAACGATTGCCAAATATCCGCCGACTTCCAAGAATTTGTAGCATTGTTCGATAAATAGAATCTCGGACTTTTGCGAATCGCGTTCTTTGAACTTGAGATTTTTTAACTTTGCTTCGATCCAATCAAAGTTTTTCATTCCCAAATCATAATCGCCGATATATCCTTTTTCCTTCGCTTTAATCGTCGAACCGAAAGGCGGATTCGTGGTAATAAAATCAAATTTATTAGGAACGAAACTCAGATAACCGCGACTTTTATTTCTCTGTGCGTGTGTTTTGATCGCGGCAATGGATTGCAAACCGTCATTTGCCAAGACGTTTGTGTGTCCACCGTCGTGAATAATCATATTCATCTTGGCGGTGCGGGCAATCTGATCGTTTATCTCAATGCCGTAAAGATTATTTTGTGCAAAATCGTGCCAGAATCTATACCAATCGTTATATTCTTTGACATCATTCGAGTCATACATTCTATTTGCCTGACTGCGAATCTTATTCAAAATGTGCAGTAGAAAACCCGAACTCCCGCACGCCGGATCAAGCACAAAATGTTTATTTTCAATCGGCAAAACATTAACGATAAAATCTACAACCGTTCGCGGTGTGAAATACTGCCCGAATTCGCCGCGAAAGAAGCTGCCCATAAATGTTTCAAATGCCCGACCTTTGCTGTCTAAATCCGTGTCGGAAAGATTTATATTGGCAATATAACCGACAACGGTTTCGAGTTCCTGCGGATTTAAGCGAATGTCATCTTTGAAAACTTCGGGATCATCAACGCGACCTTCGACGTAAATTGCTTGAATCCTTTCGAGCAGCTTTTCAGATTTTTCCTTTGTAAACACTTGGAAATCGTAAGGCGTTCCTTTTGTGCGGTGGCGTTTTTCATCTCGAATTTTACAGAATATAAGTTTATCGAGTTCATCAAACGCTTCGGACGGATTACGTTTTCCGCCTGACCAAAGTGCATCGTGTGCTTGTTTAAATTTTCGTGTCAGTTCGCTTTCTGTAATTTGCTCAATATCAAAAGCCTTTTCGTTATCTTCATTTACTCCGCCTTTGTAAAATTTTGCTTTGCTGAGTTCCGTTTTACCATAATGAAGAATATCGGCAAGTTAGTTTTTATCGCGTTCCTTTCCGCCGAAATTTGCAACATCGAAATAATTATTAAGGATTTTAGAAGTAACCCAAAGATATTCGGCTTTTAACGAATTTGCAT
>JBGTKR010000327.1:0-3264 GCA_041744535.1 Pyrinomonadaceae bacterium | reverse complement strand
CTGAGCGGTATAGAAATTGCTTGCTTTGAAAATAAGAAAAAGATGCCCGCGAAATACGCGAAAGAACGCGAAAAAAGAAATTCAAAAAAAAGTTTTGTTTTATTTTCGCGTCCTTTCGCGTTTATTCGCGGGAAAAATTCTTAAAATCTTCATAATATTAAATGGGCAAATGTCGTGCCGCTCAGTAATGCTAAAAACTATATCTGGACTCTTTTTTTTGAAAATTAGTTCGTAGTTATTAGTTATTAGTTGATAGTTGGCATTTCTTCCTAAAGTAATTTGTCAATACATTTAACTATTGGACGTAATAAAGCTATGACAAGATGCCGATGATTTTCTTTTAATTCAGGTCAAGGTAAAAAGATTGATCGCAACGCGGTGCGTGTTTTTCTTTTGCTTCGACAAAACCGAATTTTTTATAAAGTCCGACAGCTTCCCGTAAAACGCTTGACGTTTCCAAAACTATTTGTTCAAAACCTTTTTCCCTTGCAGTTTTAATCATTCTTTTCAGCATCAATTTTCCCAAACCTTTTCCGCGTATTTCTTTGGCAAAATACATCTTACGAAGTTCGATTCGTTTTTGATCCAATGGAAAAAGTCCGACAGTTCCGAGCAGATTTCCGTCAAAATCTTTGATAAGTTCAAACACGCCGCCGCATTCTATATAGTTTGCTTCGATGTCGTCCAAATCTTTGTCAATTCCGTCAGGTGCGGGTTCTAAACCGTATTCACGCAAAACGCCGAAAACCAGTTTCCGCACATTTTCGCCGTCTTCATTCGTCGCGGAGTGAATTACGATATTTTCACAGCAATTCTCATTTTGGAAAAAAGTGAGAAAATTTGTAGTCTGTTTGAATGCGAAAAAGTTTTCAACAGTTACAACAGTATCTAAAATTTGACAATTTGATGCAATTATTAGATGAAGAGTTTAGGAAAGTTTCTGACCATCGTTCTGATAATGCGAAGTATCAGTTGGCAGATGTGTTGAAGTCGGCGTTTGCGATGTATTCTCTGAAATCACCGTCATTACTTGATTTTAAGAAGCAATCGGTGCCGGAGGTGAGTAATTTACGTTCGATCTATCGGATTGAAGGAGAGATTCCGTGTGATAATCAGATGAGAATAATCCTCGATGAATTAGAGCCGGAGGTCTTGCGGGAACACTTCGGGACGCTCTATTCGGTTTTGAAAAAGTCGGGATTAGTGGCTGAATATAAGTATTGGCACAAAGCGGTGATTGTTTCGATAGATGGGACGGAGCATTTTTCATCGGAGAAGGTAAGTTGTCACAATTGTCTGCAAAAGCGGAAGCGGAACGGCAAAACAACCTATCATCATCAGGCGTTGGGAGCGGTGATGGTGCATCCCGATCAGGCGGAAGTGGTTGTCTTGGATGTCGAGCCAATCGTCAAACAGGATGGGGAAACTAAGAATGATTGTGAGCGGAATGCGGCGAAAAGATTGGTTGAAAGTTTGGCGGAGAAATATCCGCAACTTTTGATGATTTTGGTCGAAGATGCGTTATATGCGAATGCTCCGCACATTCGGCAAATCAGAGAAAAAGGGTATGATTACATCCTGAATATCAAACCGGATTCGCACAAAAGTCTGTTTCGACAATTTGAAGGAAGAAGACAAAGCGGACAAGTGCGGGAGTTGTTGGAAACGGATGATGAGGGAGTCAAACATTATTTTGGGTGGACAAACGGACTGTGGTTGGGAGAAACGACGACGGATGTGAAAGTCAATATGTTGATCTGTGAGCAAACGGACAAGAGCGGAAAAGTTACGCGGTGGAGTTGGAGTACGAATCTGCAATTGACGGCTTTCTCAGTCGAAAAAGTAATGAAAGCGGGCAGAGCCAGATGGAAGATAGAAAATGAAACATTCAACACGTTGAAAAATCAAGGTTATCATTTCAAACATAATTACGGACACGGGAAAAAGAATCTGGCAACGATCTTAATGCTGTTAATGATGCAGGCATTTTTAGTTGACCAAATCCAACAAAGATACAGCGAAACATTCAAGAAATTAAGGCAAGCATTGGGGAGTAAGAAAAAAGTCCGGGCAGCAATCAGAAGTGCGTTTCAAATGGTTAGATTCAGAACAATGCAAGCCCTTCATTATCATATTTTCTATCTGTATCAACTGGAATAATTCCTAAAATGAGAATTGCTGCCAAATAACAACAAACAGAAGACAAAAGCAACGATTTCAACAACTTACGTTACTTTTGTCCTGTATTTAGTGTTTGCTTATGAAAATAAAGACAAATACTGCGATGCGATTGAGCTTACCCAAGAGATTTTGATCTCTCAAATTTCCTCAACTCCGATAATGAAACAAAATTCATCTGCAAAATTACCATTTTTCTCCCAGGGCGAAAAGATGGACGAATATCTTGGAAAAATTGATACACTTCTGCTCAAACAAGCGATGGAATCAAACAACAACAATCAAACCCACGCTGCCAAAGAACTTGGTATCAGTCGTGGCGGATTGATCAAAAAATTAAAAAGAATCAGTCATTAGTGTTTTTTACCTCCACAAAGCCTGAATCGGAACGGCAAAAAGGTTTTCCCCAAACGCTAAAAACTGGTTGCCGGTATAAAGAATTATTCCCCGCCGGAATTTTTTAGGTAGTGAATCCGACAGCAAATGCAGTCCCTTAAAATCGTGACGGTTGATGCTCGAACTCGATTTTACTTCGATACCGACGATTTCTCCACCGCTGTTTTCCAAAATTATGTCAACTTCCCTGTCGTTTGAGGTGCGAAAATGAAACATCTTAACTCGAATTTCACTCCAACCCGCCTGTTTTTTCAACTCATTGACCACAAAATTTTCGGTTAACGCCCCGGCAAGCGTCGAATCCATCTGCAATCTACCCAAATTCAAATCCAGCAGATAACTCAGAAGCCCCGTATCTCCAATAAAAAGTTTTGGAGCTTTAATCAATCTTTTTTTTATATTCCCCGACCACGCCGGAACTGTTTCGATCAGAAAAGTAGTTTCGAGCAGTGTCATATATCGTTTCAAAGTCATTTGCGGAAAACCGATGCTTCGGGAAACTTCAGCATAGTTGAGAATTCCTGCCGCACGTGCCGCCAGTAATTCCAACAAGCGAGGCAGATCAACCAAACCCTCGATATTTGCCAAATCCCGAATATCCCGCTGCAAGATCGTATTGATGTAGTTGCTAAACCAATCCTGCCGCCGCGACTCCGACTTTCGGGAAACCACTTCCGGGTAACCGCCCGT
>JBGTKR010000326.1:0-1511 GCA_041744535.1 Pyrinomonadaceae bacterium | reverse complement strand
CCGACATAACGAAAATTTTCATCACGCATTTTCACGGCGATCATTGTTTGGGTTTAGCCGGAGTTTTGCAGCGTCTATCGCTTGATAGAATTCCGCACATCGTTCAAATATTTTATCCGAAAAGCGGACAAAAATTTCTCGACAACTTAAAAAATGCTTCGATCTATCACCAAACCGCAACTATCGAAGAACACCCGATTGAACACACGGGAATAATTTTCGAGGACAAAAACCTAATCATCGAAACGCATAAATTAGAACATTCCGCCGAATCTTGGGGTTACAAAATTGTTGAAAAAGACAGCGTTACAATGTTACCCGAAAAATTAAAAGAATCCGGCATCGAACGCGAAAACATCGGTAAATTACAACGCGAAGGTTTTATCGAAATTGGCGGCAAAATATTAAACTTAGACAATTTCAGCGTCGAGAAAAAAGGACAATCATTTGCATTTGTGATGGACACGCGAATTTGCGATAACGCTTATAAGTTAGCGAAAAATGTAGATTTACTCGTCATCGAATCAACTTACTTAAAAACCGAAACCGATGAAGCCATCGCTCACGGACATTTGACCGCCACACAAGCCGCCGAGATTGCCCGTGATTCAAACGCTAAAAAATTGGTCTTGACACATTTCTCGCAAAGATACCAAAATATCAAAGACTTTTTGAATGAAGCAAAAGAAATCCATTCAAATGTTATTGCTGTAAAAGATGGAGATTTTGTAGATTTGCCGAAAAGAAAATGACTGATACTATATTTTAAAACTTATGAATTATTGGACTCAACTAAGCATAGACTTTGCCAACCAAAGAAATTATTTGGATGAGTTATTTCACGTTTATCCGACAATTCCCGAAGGCATAAGAGATTTGGACGAAAAACTTTGGTCGAAAGTGGCGGAAGCATTTAATGAAAGAAACAATATTGAACTTATAAAAATTCTTCTCAAGTTTAATTTATTTCCGATCAAAGATTCTTACGTTGCTTACCTAAAACGTGATAAATCATCAATTGAAAGAAATCCGAATACTGTAAATCGCTTGTGCGGAAGATTATATGAAATGGGTTTGGATAAGATTTTTGAAAAATGCTCCGAACCAAAAGAAACAAATCGGCAAATCGGACCACTTTTTCGGCGTTGGCTAAATAACGGAAGTTTAGGGATTCAACCTGTCGGCTATGATGAATTTATATCATCTGATGAAAATGCTATTTTAGATGCAGGTGATTATTTACTAATGAGTTTTGCAAGAGAGCATTTAGATTATTCTAACGATAAAGGTTTGGATTTTGTGGCGAGATTTAATGGTAAATATGTAATCGGGGAAGCTAAGTTTTTAACGGATTTCGGCGGACATCAAAATGCACAGTTTAACGATGCCGTAAGCACAGTAAAAACTTCTGTAAAAGCTGAAACAGTTGCTATTTTAGACGGTGTTGTATATATAAAAAGCAAAGGCAAAATGTATAGAAAAATCACAAATGAATTACAAGACTATAACAC
>JBGTKR010000325.1:0-11773 GCA_041744535.1 Pyrinomonadaceae bacterium | reverse complement strand
GTCCAGCCGGTTCGATCAACTCGAATGTCGTTGATGTGGCACAGTGGGTTCGCTTGCAGCTTAATGAAGGAAAATTTGACGGCAAACAACTTATCAGTGCGGCAAATGTCAACGAAATGCAGTCGCCGCAGACAATCATTCCGCTTGCCGGGACGATGAAAACGATGTATCCCGAAGCACACTTTTTGAGCTATGGAATGGGTTGGTTTTTGAGTGACTTTCGCGGGCGTAAACTCGTCGAACACGGCGGAGCGATTGACGGAATGCGGGCGGAAGTGGCTTTGATACCGGAAGAAAAAATCGGCTTGGTAATTTTAACGAACAGAGGCGGAACAATCCTTCCGCAGCCGCTCGCCTACAAAATCTTCGACGCATATCTTGGCACGAAAGAGCAAAAAGATTGAAGTGCGGAGATGTTAAAGACGATGAAATCTCTCGAAGAACAGGGCAAAGCCGCCGCCGCGAAGATGGAAGCCTCGCGGGTGAAAGGCACAAAGCCTTCGCTCGCATTAGAAAAATATGCGGGCGATTACAAAAGCGAAATGTATGGCGATGTGAAAATCGCGTTTGAAAACAGCAAGTTAATGGCAAAATTCGGTCCGAATTTTACGGGCGAATTGGAACATTGGCATTACGACGTTTTCCGCGTTGTGTGGCAAGACAAAGTGCAGGGCAAATCGTTTATCAGTTTCAGGCTCAATCAGCAGGGAAAAGTTGAAACGATGAATTTATCAGCGATTGGCGATTTTCCGCGTGTGCCGGAGAAAAAGTCTGCAACGGCAAGTAAGTAAAGTTTTTCGAGGTAATTTTCGTATTGGAATTTGGTTTAAGCCGTCGAAGACGGTGGCATATTTGTAGCCCACGGTGCAAACCGTGGGTACGGATTCCAGCGGTATGAAATCTACGGGTTATGATAATCCGCTCCAAATAATCAAGAATCGGGCGGCGGGTTATCAGCGGGAAGCAGGGAAAATAATGAACGCTTCATATATGGATATGACTGTGCCGTATTCGGCGGGTGCTTTGTATTCGACGACGGGAGATTTGCTGCTTTGGGATCAGGCACTTTACACGGAAAAACTCGTTTCAAAAAAATCACTCGATGAGATATTCACGCCGTTAAAAGGCGAATCCGGCTACGGTTATGGTTGGAGCATCGGCAAGAAATCAGACCACCGGACAATCTCTCACGGCGGCGGCATTTACGGTTTTGCGACCGATATTTCACGTTTTCCTGACGACAAAGTTACCGTCACCGTTTTGACTAACTTTCAAGGTTCACCGGCGGGCAGAGTTGCGGGCGATTTGGCGGCGATTGTTTTCGGTGCAAAATATGAACTTCCGCAAGAAATTAAGGCAGTCGCGGTTGATGCGAAAATTTTGGAAAAATATGTCGGAGAATACAAAATTGACCAACCAAGTATTGTTATGAACATTTTGTTTGAAGACGGAAGACTTTTGGGACAAGTCGGCGGACAGGGAAAATTCGCACTTGTCGCCGAATCGGAAACTGAATTTTTTTCCAAAGACGTGAACGCGAAAATTGTTTTTGAAAAGGATGCAACGGGAAAAGTAATGGGACTGACATTAAAACAAGGCGGCGGTGCATTCCCGGCAAAGAAAATAAAGTAAATAATCACACGGTCAGTAATCTATTTTAAAAAATACCGGAGGCTAATTTTATGAGAAATTTAACGATATTATCACTGCTCGGTTTTATGTTTTTGTCTTCCGCTTTCGGGCAAGTTCCGAAAGCACCGGAAGCGGTTTTCAAAATATTTGGAAAATCAACTAAAAATTTATGAACAAATTAAATTTGGAAAAAATCGAATTGTGCGAGATCGAAATGCCGCTCAAAGCACCGTTTGAAACAAGTTTCGGTACGGCTTTGAAACGGCGGATTTTGATTATTCGTGCTTTCGACCACGACGGAGCAATCGGCTACGGCGAATGCACCGCACCGGAAGAACCGTTTTTTAATCATGAAACTATTGATACGGCTTGGACGATAACCACAAAATACATCGCTCCGCTGCTCGCAAAAAATTCCGTT
Organism: Pyrinomonadaceae bacterium; assembly: GCA_041744535.1. GTDB lineage: Bacteria > Acidobacteriota > Blastocatellia > Pyrinomonadales > Pyrinomonadaceae > Aridibacter. The sequence goes on along the minus strand of JBGTKR010000325.1, from coordinate 9,720 downwards.
GAATCGGCTGCCGACGTTGCGGACACACTCGCACCGATTCGCGGCAATCGTATGGCAATAGGCGGAGTTGAAACTGCTATTTGGGATTTGGAAGCAAAAAAAGCGAATGTTCCTCTGTGGCAGCATTTAGGCGGAACGCGAAGTAAAATCAATTGCGGCGTTTCCATCGGATTGCAAAAATCACCGGAAATTTTGCTCGAAAAAGTTACACGCGAGATCGAAAGCGGCTATCAAAGAATAAAACTCAAAATAAAACCGGGACAAGACCTCGAACTCGTCAAAATTATTCGCTCAAATTTCCCCGACATTTTACTTTCTGTTGACGCAAATTCCGCATACAGGCTTGAACGCGACGACAAAGTTTTCGAGGAACTCGATGATTTTAATTTGCTGATGATCGAACAACCGCTCGCTGCCGGAGATTTGGTTGACCACGCCAAATTACAGCGAAAATTAAAAACTCCGATATGTTTAGACGAATCAATTACTTGTCTGGCGGACGCAAAACACGCCGTCGAACTTGGTTCGTGCCAAATTATCAACATCAAACTCGGTCGCGTCGGCGGACATTCCGAAGCAAAAGCAATCCAAGAATTTGCAGCAGAAAATAACATTCCCGTCTGGTGCGGCGGAATGCTCGAATCCGGCATCGGCAGAACGCACAATATCGCAATGTCCACGCTTTCCGGCTTCACTCTGCCCGGCGACGTTTCGGCATCGGCAAGATATTGGAACGAAGATACAATCGAACCCGCAGTGATCGTCAGCGAAAAAGGAACGATCAATACCCCGACAAATCCCGGCATCGGTTATGCGATCAATGAAGAATTGATTAAAAATCGAACGGTCAAAACGAAAAATGTCGAATTGAAATCGAAATCCATCGTCGTGTGAAAATGTTCTAAACATTTATTAGTAGAATAGATGATGTTTGAGCAAATGTGTTAAAATCCTCTTAAATTTCTTAAAATTATCAAACAAAAAAAACCGTGTAAAATCTGCATAAGGAGCAAATTTGATGAAGAAGACTTTTAGCCGTAATTTTCTTTTAGCAGCATTATTGCTGACTACTTTGGTAACGAACGCATTTATGCAGGTTCGGAATAATGATAATTCCGAACTTATTGAAAAAAGACATAAAATCGAAAATGAACTTCGGGAAATTGCCGTCGTTGACCGCAAAGTAATGGTCCCGATGCGGGACGGGAAGCGTATGGCGGCGGATATTTACCGACCGAAAGATGCTTCTAAAAAGTATCCGATTATTTTTTCCAGAACTCCTTACAATTTTAATTTTTGGGATGTCAAACTTGGTGCTCCGCGAGATATGACGACGATTCTCGAAGCCGTCAAACGCGGTTACGCTTACGTCGTGATGAATGAACGCGGGCATTTTTTCTCAGAAGGAAATTATGACATTTTAGGAGCTCCGCTTTCCGACGGCGACGATGCTATAACTTGGATGGCTTCGCAGGATTGGTCAAACAAAAAGGTCGGCACAATCGGCTGTTCGTCAACGGCGGAATGGCAACCGGCAGTTGCATCTCGTGGAAATCCCGCATTTACGACAATGATCGTGCAGGGTTTCGGAGCGGGCATCGGGCGTGTCGGTCCGTATTATGAGCAAGGAAATTGGTATCGCGGCGGTGCGGTGCAGATGCTTTTTATCGCTTGGCTTTACGGGCAACAGAATCAAATCCGTCCGATGTTTCCCGCCGATACTTCGCAGGAAGACCTGATCCGTGCTTCAAAATCCTTTGATCTGGCTCAGCAACTGCCGCCCGTAGATTGGTCGCAGGCTCTGAAACATCTGCCGGAAATTGACATTATCAAAGCCGTTGACGGACCGAAAGGAATTTATGCCGATAAAATGCCCGTTCCGACGGGCGGTGCGATGCTCAAAAGAACTCCGAACGATCCGGCGTGGTATAAAGGCGGACTTTGGAATGACGATATGAAGATCAACATTCCGGGATTCTGGTTTGCGTCCTGGTATGACGTTTCGGTCGGTCCGAACATCGCGGCTTATAATCACGTCCGCAAAACCGCCGATCCCGAAATCGCCGATAAACAATATTTGGTGATCGCTCCGGTTTTGCATTGCAGTTACACGAGAGCCACCGAAAATACGGTTGTCGGCGAGCGAAGTATGGGCGATGCACGTCTTGATTATAACGCACTGACTTATGGTTGGTTCGATCATTTTCTAAAGGGCGAAGACAATGGAATTTTGAAAATGCCAAAGGTTCGATACTTTACAATGGGCAGCAATAAATGGCAGTCATCGGATGTATTTCCGCCCGCGAATGCCGAGCCTTTGAAGTTTTATCTGGCAAGCGGCGGCAACGCAAATTCGCTAAAAGACGACGGTAAATTACTATTATCTCCATCCGCAAACGATAAACCTGACACTTTTACATACGATCCGATGAATCCCGTTCCGTCCTACGGCGGCAATGTCTGCTGCACCGGGAACGCCGTTCAGGGCGGTTCGTTTGACCAGAGCAAAATGGAGGAACGAAACGATATTCTCGTTTACAGCACCGACGTTTTGAAAGAGGGAATTGAACTGACCGGAAACATAGACGTTACGCTTTACGTTTCATCCGATGCCAAGGATACGGATTTTACTGTCAAATTAATTGATGTAGATGAGCAGGGACGTGCTTACAATCTGGACGAAACGATTCAGCGTATGCGTTACCGCGACGGTTACGATAAACCTCTTGTTTGGATGGAAAAAGACAAGGTTTATAAAGTAAAGTTTCAGCCGATGGTTACAAGCAACTACTTTGCTCCCGGACATCGTATCCGGCTTGAAGTTTCCAGCAGTAACTTCCCGCGATTTGACCGTAATTTAAATACGGGCGGAAACAATTACGATGAAATCAAGGGAGTTATTGCAAGAAACTCGGTTCATCATTCCAAGCAATATCCGGCAGAGGTAACAATAACAGTTGTCAAAAGGAAGTAAATCCTTTTCGATGATTTACAAAGAATTAAACGATGTAAAGTGTCTTCAAAAGAAAATGCTAAATGTCGGTAAACCGCGAAAGGAGGTATTCAGGCATTAATTTCGGATAATATTTATTGTTCAATAGAGTAGATTTTAGTTTGTTTTATGATAAATAAATTTCTCCTCATTTTTCAAGTGGCATTTCTTTTAGGACACTCCCAAATTTTGGAATATCTGAAATTAACGGCGGCGGTCTAAAAGATTGCCGCCTTTTTTGATACTTTTTAGAAAAAAATTTCGCGTTATATTTTAAAGCCGAAAACCTTCCCGGCAAATTTAAAGGAAACACAAGAAATGTTAAAAAAATCAATCGTTTTATCCGTTTTAATTTTATTCATTTTTGCCTTAACTTTTGGGCAAGATAATCTGAAAACTGCTCTAAGGACATCGGAGAAATCTGAAATTATCGGCAAAATTCTGGATTTACTGAGTAAAAACTATGTGTTTCCCGAAACTGCTCAAAAAGTAGAAACTCTTGTCCACGAAAAATTGAAGAAAAACGAGTATGAAAAAATAAATGATGCGGAAGAATTTGCCCTGCGTTTGACCGCAGATTTGCAGTTTGTCAGCCGCGGTCTGCATTTGAGTGTTATGTCTTCGCCGGAAGTTTTGCCCGCTGAATCGAAAATCGCTATTGAACCGCTGGAACAATCACGCGAAAAATTCGGTGTGGCGAAAAATGAAATCTTAAAAGGCATACCGACGGCGTAAAACAAACACTTGTCAAACTGCCGGAAACGGGCGAATATATCATCGAGATCGGCACTGATCAAGCGGCGAATTATAGACTGGAAATTACGATTCATTAAACAAAACTAGGAGAAAAATTTTATGAACACACAAACACAAACACCGACGGCGTTGCCAGCGAAAATACCGCCCCAAACACAACTGATGCAGCTTGTCTGCGGCAGTTTTATTTCGCAGACGGTTTATGTTGCCGCTAAACTCGGTATCGCCGATTTACTGGCAAAAGAATCGCAATCGGCGGCGAAATTAGCACAGAAAACCGGAACGCACGAGCGTTCACTTTACAGACTTTTGCGAACTCTGGCGAGTGTCGGCGTTTTTCGTGAGATCGAACCGAAATTTTTTGAAAATACGCCGGTTTCCGAAACTCTTCTTTCGGACACACCGGGAAGTCTGCGGGATTTGACGATTTGGATGGGCGAAGAACCGCATTGGCGAGTTTACGGCAATATGCTGCACAGCGTCAAAACCGGAAAAGCGGCGTGGAGTGCGGTTCACGGCGAAGACGTTTTTCCGTATCTGTTTCAAACAAACCGCGAACTCGGTGCGATTTTTAACCGTGCAATGACGAGTCTTTCCGGTCAGACGATTCCGGCAATCAATGCGGCTTATGATTTTGCGGAAGTTAATGTTTTAGCCGACATCGCCGGAGGTTACGGTCATCTTTTGGCGGGAATAATGAAAAATTATCCGCAAATGCACGGGGTTTTGTTTGATCTTATGCCGGTTTGCGAAGAAGGGGAAAACTATCTCGAAAAAGCGAATCTGGCGGAGAGAATCGAAACCGTCAGCGGCAATTTCTTTGAGAAAGTTCCGGTCAAAGCGGATGTTTATCTGCTCAAGCACATCATTCACGATTGGAATGACGAAGAATGCATTACGATTTTGAAAAATATCAAAGCTGAAATGCCGGACGATGCGAAAATTTTGATTCTCGATGCCGTAATTCCCGAAGGCGACGAGCCGCATTTCGGCAAAATTATGGATATGGAAATGCTCGTTTCGCCCGGCGGAATCGAACGCACGGCGGAAGAATTTGAAAAACTTCTGGCGGATTCGGGATTGAAATTAAATCGAATAATTCCCACGCAGTCAATGATTTCAATTGTCGAAGCGATCAAGATTTGATTTCACGAAAATCATTTGTTTAAAACTTTCAAAAGCACCGGAAATTTTTCGGTGCTTTTTTTGATACTTTTCGCCGCTTTGTTTCGCGTTATCAAATAAGGAACTTGCTGTTCCAAACGGCGAGAAACATTTATAAGGAAAAAATTATTTATGAAAAAAACAGCACTTTTATTTACGTTTTTTATATTTTCGATTTCAGCCGTTTTCGCACAGGAAACCGAACCGGAAAAAAATAAAAATGTAACTCGTGATACTTTTTTGAATGAAAGTGAGCGTTTATCAATGAAGGACGAATTCGAGCCTTCAAATTAGCTTATAAAGGAGCATTTTTATTATGATAAATCATATTTCAATCGGAGTGAACAACCCCGAAAAAGTCGCCGACCCGCGTTCTTTCGCAGATAACCGCCCGCCGGCTTTCGCAATTCGGTGTAAATCAGCGGCAAAATTTCGTTGATGACTTCCTTATTGCCGTCGGTTAATTCGACGAGCAGCTGCGTAATGTTTTGTGATTGTTCACGGCTCATAACTTTTCAACAGATTGTAACAATTTTTTTATTTAAAATGATACTTTTATCAGCAATTTTTCGCGTTTTATATTGAAGGCGGCAGATTAACCGCAAAAATTTTATAAACGAGGAATCATTAAAATGAAAAACTACAAACTTTATTTCGCTCTTTTTTTATCGCTTCTATTTTTATCAACCCAAACCTTCGCGGATGTCAAAATCAAATCGAAACAGACGGCGGGCGGACAAACATACGAAAACACAACCTACATTAAAGGCAAACGCCAACGCACCGAGCAGAATATGGGTGGAATGCAGATTAAAACCGGGTAAAGTTATACAGGGATAATGCTGTGGACGGAAGGATCACCTGCACCAGCGGATAATTTCGCGTGGAATTAATGATTCAAGCCGCTTTAGAAATGGAAGTTGATGAGTTTTTGCAGCGGGCGAGATATGACAAAACATCGGCTGAGCATCACTAAGGCACTAAATTTCATTATATTTTTTCAGTTTTCGGTAAAGCGTAGAAAGATCAATTCCTAAAATCTCTGCGGCATCGGTTTTGTCTTTGTTGACCGAATTTAAGATTTCCAAAATATAACGCCGCTCCATTTCTTCCAAAGTCGGGCGTAAGCCTTCGGGATCACGCATTTCAAATACCGAATCGTGTGAATTATTTTTTATTCGCGGCGGCAGACTTTCCAAATCAATTTCATCTCCGCTCAAAATAAATGCCCGTTCAATCGCATTTTGCAGTTCGCGGATATTGCCTTGCCAACGGTGATTTATCAAAACCGACATTGCTTCTTTTGTAATTTGCTTTTCGGTTAAATTTTGTGAATTTGCGGATTTTGCGATGAAATGTTTAATAAGCAGCGGAATATCCTCACGTCTTTCACGCAGCGGCGGTAAGTTTATCTCGACAACATTTAAACGATAAAATAAATCATCCCGAAATCTGTCTTCCGAAACTTCCTTTTCCAAATCCTTATTCGTCGCGGCGATAATTCTCGCATCGAATTTTACCGGACTTGACGAACCGACGGGCGTAACTTCCTGTTCCTGCAAAGCCCGCAGAAGTTTTACCTGCAATGAATGCGGCATTTCGCCGATCTCATCGAGCAGAAGCGTCCCGCCGTCTGCCGAGCGAAATAAACCTTTTTTGTCCGTCGTCGCTCCGGTAAACGAACCTTTTGTGTGTCCGAAAAGTTCCGATTCGAGCAAGGATTCCGGCAAAGCTCCGCAGTTTACGGCTAAAAAAGGTTTTCCGGCACGCGAACTCTGATGATGCAAAGCCCTGGCGATCAATTCCTTGCCCGTTCCGCTTTCGCCTTGAATCAAAACATTTACATTCGTGTCGGCAATTTTTTCGACGATGCGAAAAACGCTTTGCAGAACTTCGCTGTTGCCGACGATCCCGGAAAAATCGTAACGCTTGCTCAATTCGCGTTTGAGAACACGATTTTCGTTAAATAATTCCTTTGTCCGAATCGCATTTTTGACCGTTTGCAGTAAATCTTCGTTGACAAAAGGTTTTGTAACGTAATCGTAAGCACCTTTACGAAGTGCAGCGATTGCCGTGTCAACCGATGAATACGCCGTCATAATTATCACCGACGCATTTTCATCAACCGCTTTTAAATTATCCAGCAGATCCAAGCCGTCCATTCCCGACATTTTTATATCGGTCAGCGTAACGGCAACATCGTGTGCGGGGAAAATCCCAAGAGCATTTTCGGCACTATCGGCGGTTAAAACTTCATAACCTTCACCTTCTAAAAGCTGCCGCAAAATGGAACGCATTAATTCCTCATCTTCGACGACGAGGACGGTTTGTTTGGCATCAGATGACATATCTTTTTGGAAGTGAGAGGTAATAGAAGTGAGAGGTGAGAAGTGTTTTTTCTAAATCTTACTTCTCATTTCTATTACCTCTCACTTCTTACCTCTCACTTTTTATCACATTTTAACACAAGACTTTATAATTTTCGGTCATTCGTGGTAGCATCAGAAAAGTTCTCCAAATTATTCAAAATGCGTTACAAATTCCTAAACATATTATTGGTTATATTATTATCTGCGTGTGCCTTTTCGGTTTTTTCGCAGGAAACTAATCCGGTTGACCGTGAAGTTGCGAACCCGATAACCGACGAGCCGAATGTCAATCCGATCTCGAATCAGAATCAGGTCAAAATTCCGGGCAAAAATAAACCACAGCAATCGGGTTACGTTCCCGAAGGCGGCGGCGAAGATTTAGTTATTTATTCTGAAAATAATAGTGCCGAAGGAGTTGATGGAAAACGTATTATTACGCACACCGGAAATGTTGATGTGCGTTACGGAATCTATCGGCTGCAAGCGGATAAGATAATGGTTTTTGAGGAAACTGGCAATTTCGTCGCGGAAGGAAGCGTCGTTTTTGATCAGGGCGAAGACCAGCGTATAACCGGCACGAAGGGTGTCTGGAATATCAATACGAAACTCGGAAGATTTGAAAATTCAACGGGTTACACGAATCAAACCGAAGACGGAACGATAATTTATTTTACGGCGGACAAGGTCGAGCGAACCGGATTAAAGGAAGTCGTCGTCGAGAACGCACAATTTACGGCGTGTGAAGATGCCGTTCCGAACTGGAGTTTTACGGCGGATAAAGCAACGATCATTCAGGGCGATAAGGTGAAATTGATAAAACCCAAGTTCCGCGTCCGAAATGTGCCGATAGTTGCTCTGCCCTACGCGACGATTCCGATCAACGAGCAGGGCAGACAATCGGGTTTTTTAACGCCGACCATCGGATTTTCCGGCAACAAAGGCGTGCGGCTTTCGGGAGCGTATTATCAAACGCTCGGACGCTCGGCGGATGTTACGTTTCGGGCTGATCTGTTTACATCACGCGGAATCGGCTACGGTGCGGATTTCAGAACCCGTGCAAACTCGCGTTCATATTTTAACTTCGGAATTTACGGCGTGGTTGACCGGATAATCGGAGCGGGCGAAAGCCCCGAAAATCCCGATCAGGGCGGAACGAGCATATATGCCGACGGAGTTCATTATTTTCAAAACGGTTTTACGGCGGTTGCCAATGTTCGCCTGACCTCGAATCTCGCATTCCGACAGGTTTTTTCCGACGGAATTCAGCAGATAATTTCGCCGATAGAAGTTTCCGAAGTCTTTGTCAATAAAAGCTGGGATAACTACACACTCAATTTACTGGCTCGCTCGCAACAAATTTCAATTCCGAATGTGCTGATAAAAACGCGGAATCTGCCGAGCATAAATTTTGAAAAACGTCCTTCGATTTTGAGTTTTTTCGATAATGTTTATTTTTCATTTAAAACCAGCCTTGAAGGAATTTCGCGGCGTGAAGAAGCCGATGATATTGCTCTTTACCGCCGACAGACGGGGAACGATCCGGTTGTCGGACCGGCTCTCGGACAACGCCTCGACGTTCACCCGGAAGTTATCATTCCTTTTAATTTCAAATATTTTTCCCTGACGGCAAAAGCCGGAACCCGCGTAACATATTATTCAAATTCCTTCGATCCTCTGCGAAACGTCGTCGGACGCGACGTAACCCGCAAATACGGCGAATTTGAACTGGATTTTCGCCCCGTCGCTCTGGCTCGGAATTTTTACGGAAAAAACGATTCGTTCCGTTTTCGCCACGTCATCGAACCTTATTTAACTTACCGTCTTGTCAGCGGCGTGAACAATTTTAATAGAATCATACGCTTTGATTATGCGGACACGATCACCGACACGAATGAGATCGAATTCGGCATCACCAACCGCATTTACACACGCAAATATACCGAAGCCGTAACCGAAGAAGCCCAAAGGAAATTACAGGAAAATCCCGATATAAAACAAGACCCGCTGACAATTCAGCCGTATGAAATTTTTACTTTAACGGTTCGCGGGAAATACTTTTTCGATAAGGATTTCGGCGGTTCTTTGATTCCGGGGAGAAGAAATCAGATCGCCCCGATAACCGCTTTGAGTTTTTATACTTTCGGCGGTGTCCCACGCAGATTTTCGCCGATAAATATTGATGCAACGTATCGTCCGCGTAAGACGATTTTTGTAAATTCAAGAATGGATGTCGGTGTGCATGGTGATGGTTTGCGGGCAATTTCGGCAACGGTTGGCTATGATACAAAACTCCTGAAATTTTTCCAGACATTTTATTATACGAGAGCCGTAACATTAAGAAATGCTGACTCAATATTCGCCGACCAGTTTGGCAAAGAAGCCGGAACTTTACGCGGTTCGCAGTGGAGTCCGGCAGTTTTCATCGGCGACAAAAACAAA